>NZ_JBVJNN010000001.1:108409-269183 GCF_055583685.1 Streptomyces sp. NPDC104581 | reverse complement strand
CCCCCCCCCCCGCTCTCCCCCCCCCCCCCCCCCCCCACCCCCCCCCCACCCCCCCCCCCCCCCCCCCCCCCCCCCCCCCCCCCCCCCACGGCTGTGCCGATGGCGGTTGGTGCCGTGCCGACGTGCTCATTCGAAGAACTTGAGGCTGAAGCCCACGTCGGTGTTGGCGCCGGGGACGTTGGCCCGGCGGTACGTGGTGTCGCCCCACCAGACGGCCGTGCCGCTGTACCAGTGGCGGTTGGCCCACGAGTACGGCGTGCCCTTGGCGACCGCGTGGAACATGGTCGGGAACCGGTTGCCGGACGGCGGGCCGGCGGCGACGTCACCGCGCGGCAGGACGAACGTGTGGTGGCCGGGGCCGTCCACGTTCAGTGTGGGGTCCCAGCCGGACATCATGGTCGAGGCGTGCGAGCCGAACAGGCAGCCGTTGCTCTTGTACCAGTCCCACACGTACGTCGGGTCGCCTCCCGCTCTCAGCCGCAGGTCGGCGATGCAGTACTGGTTGCTCCAGCTGCCGTTCGCGGAGTACGTGACGTGCAGCCGCCCGCCGGGGTCGACGATCGGCTGCGGTGCCTCGTTGATGTACGGGTTGCCCACGACCCGTTCCCACGGCTCGCGCGGCTGCGAGATGACGTAACGGCCGCCGGTGGTCGTGGTGGGGCTGCTCATCCGCGCGATGTAGAGGTTCTGCTCGACGTTGGTGTCGCCGGCCCAGCCGGACCACACGAACCAGCGCTGGCCGCCGAAGGTGAACGGCACCCCGTCGATGGCCCATTTGTCGTCGGGCAGGGCGACCTTGGTGGCGGCGGAGTAGCCGCTGTCCGGACTGACCGAGCTGATGTGGTACGTCCGGTGGGCCGCACCGGTGCCGGCGGCGAAGTAGATGCGGTACTGACCGTCGTGGTGGACGATCTCGGGGGCCCAGACCTCCCCGAGGTTGGCGGTGTCCCGCCACACCTGGTGCTTGGGCGCGGTGGCGACGCCCTCCATGGTGGACGCCGACCGCACCGCGATGCCGCCGTCCACGGACTTGGCGGAGACGTAGAGGTCCCCGACCTTGATGACGCTGGGGTCGGCGCCGCCGACGAGGGGGCGGCCGAGCGTGGACGGCTGGTCGTCCGTCGCCGTGGTGGCGGCTTCAACGGTTTCGGCGGGGCCGGCGGGTCCGGCGGCTTCGGCGGGTCCGGCGGTGGTCACGTGCCCGAAGGCGAATGTGCCCACGAGTCCGAGGGAGACGATGTTGGCGAGCCATCGGGTGGGGGACATCAGGTTTCCTCCTGATCATGTCCACGACAGAAAGCGCTCTCACCTACTTACCACCGGATGAGCGGCCGTCAAGGGGGCCGGCGGCCCCGCAGAGCGTGGAGGCGGCGCACAGGTCCGCCTTCGACCGGATGGGAACACCGTTGGAGCGCAGTACCTGCCGGACGTCCTGGATCAGCGGGAAGACCTCCTGGTTCCAGTCCGAGCCCTGCTCGTCCCAGGCCCGCTGCTCCGCCTCCACCGCCATCCGGTCCTCCGCGAACACCCGCTCGGTGAAACGCCGGATCAACGGCCAGGCCAGGTGGAGCGCACCGGGGACGGACGGCTTCCGGATCATCAGCAGACCGTAGACATGGTTCGTGCGCTGCTCGGCGTCCTCCGGCACGTATGCCACCCAAAGTGAGAACGCCGGGAGGTCGGCCTTCTCGGGGAGCGCCTGAAGGGTCTGGTACGGGTACTGCGTACGGATGGTGATGACGTCGGGAGAGTCGCCGCCACCGATGCCCTCGGCGGAGAGCAGCCCCGCGCCGCGGTCCTTCTTGCCCCCGCCGGGAGTGAACAGGTACCGGGCCTCCACGGAGTGCGGACCGGTGTCCTGGCCGAGCAGTTCCGGCCGGATCCGCCCGATGACGCCCCGGTGCAGGAACTGGTGGTTCATGTCGAGCAGGTTCTCGTGCATGAACGAGTAGTGGCACCGCACCGTGCGCGAGAACGTCATCGTCCGGTGCTCGCCCGAGGCGTACGCGGGCAGATCGGGGAAGGGGGTGCCGACGGCCTTCTCCGGGTCGCCGGGGAAGACGAAGACCAGTCCGTACGCCTCACGGACCGGGTAGGCGCGCACGCCCCGCGGCGGCCGGTCCACTCCCTTCGGCAGGTACGGGATCTGCGAGATGCGGCCGTTGCCCCGGTAGGCCCAGGCGTGGTAGCAGCACCGCAGGGACTCACCCTCCACGACACCCATGCTCAGCGGCACCTGGCGGTGGGCGCACCGGTCCTCCAAGGCGTACACGGTGCCGCTGCCGCCGCGGTAGAGCGCGATCCGCTCACCCGCGAAACGGGCGGCGAAAGTGCGGTTCTTCCGGACGCTCCCGGACACCGCGACCGGATACCAGTAGTCGGGATTGATGCCGGTCCGGCGAAGGTCGGCCACGCCGGGGGAGGGGGAGCGTACGGCCTGTCGCTCGTTCGCCGTTCCGGGTTCGTTGGTCCCGTCCTGTGCCGACTGCGTCTCGGTCATACGAGTCTCCCTCGCCCGCGGGTCGTTCCAGGTGTGCGCCCTGCCCCGGACCGCGGACGATCGCGGAGACCGTGCGTGTCGCGCGTATCGCGGAAGTCGCGGACGACGCGCGACCGGCGATCTCGGGCAGCCTGTCCCATCCAACGGGCCACCGGCGGCGGCAGCACCTTTTGCGCATCCGGTGGAGTTGCGGAGGACCAGGGCGGCGCCGGCGTCGGCTCAGTTACGCGGGGTGAGCAGGACGACCGGGATCTCGCGGTCGGTCTTCCGCGCGTACTCCTCGTACAGCGGGACGATGCCCGTCATCCGCGGCCAGAGGGACTCACGTTCCGCCGGGGACGCCATCCGGGCCCGGGCGGTGAACCGGCGCGCGCCGACCTGCACCCCGACGCTCGGATCCGCCCGGAGGTTCCTGAACCACTCCGGATCCTCGTCGGCACCGCCTTTCGAGGCGACGACGACGAAGTCGTCGCCCGCGGTGCCGTAGATCAGGCACGTACGGCGCGCGACGCCGGTCCGGCGCCCGGTCGTCGCGAGCACGAGCATGCGGACGCCGTTCGACTCGTGCCCCTCGGTGCCACCGGAGGCCAGATACGTACGAGTCTGCTCGGCCACCCACTCCCACGGGGAGTCGGTGGCGCGGTCGAGGTCATCGGCGACAGCCATGACGGAGGGTCCTCTCTGGAACGCGAGACCGGAAGGGAGGTCCGGACGGAAGTCCTGACAGGGGTCCGGGAACGGGCTCCGGTTCGGGGGAGGCGGGCAAGGAGGTCCGGCACGGTCCGGACTCGGAACGTGCTGACCGGTGAGCGGTCTCAGTCGAGCTTCTCGACGAGCCCGATGATGACGCCGGCGGGGCCGCGGACGTAGCAGTACCGGTACACGTCCCCGTACCGCGCGACCTCGCCCACGAGTTCGGCGCCGTGCGGGCCCAGCCGGTGCAGGACGTCGTCGACGGCGTCCACGGCGAACGTGAGGCGCGGGATGCCCGGGGTGTTGACCGGCGCCCTCGGCGCCTCGCCGGTGGCCACCGGCGAGTGGAACGTCGACAGCTCGACCCGGCTGTGGCCGTCCGGGGTCCGCAAGAAGGCGAGGTCCGCCCGGACCTCGTCCAGCCCGACCAGCTGGTCCACCCATTCCCCCTCGACCGCTGTCTCGCCCTCCAGCTCCAGGCCCAGTTCGACGAAGAACGCGACAGCGGCCGCGAGATCCTCGACCACGAAACCGACGTGATCCATCCGGTAGATCATCATTTCCTCCTCTGCCGGGCGGCCGTCGTGGCCGCTCTGCTCCTGGGACGGAGCCGGCGCGCCATTCTCGACACAGCCCGGCCTGTGACGACGGTCACGGCCCGGCCCGGGCGCGGCGAGCGGGAAGCCGAAGGATCCCCGGCTTCGAAGGCCGGGGATCCCGTGGTCGTGATCCGAATCAGCGGTTCTCCGGATCTCAGGCCGTCAGCGGCGGCCGAGGGTGCGGTCCACCGCCTTGATCAGCTCGCCGTCCGGGGTGTCGCCGTCCAGGGACCAGAACATCGCGCCGCCGAGTCCCCTGGCGCGGACGTACGCCGACTTGACGCGCAGCACCTGCGGGTCGTCGTACGTCCACAGCGTCTTGCCGTCGAAGAGCCAGGCGTGGCCGTTCCTGAGATCGCGGTGCACCTTGTACGTGCCCGAGTCCGCGAGCTTCTTCAGCTCCTCGTAGTCCTCGTTGCCGTTCGCCCAGGTGCCCGGGGCGGGGCCGGTCGCGGGCTGCCCCATGCCGGTGCCGCCGCCCGTGACGCCCGTCCAGCCTTGGCCGTAGAAGGGCATGCCGACCACGAGCTTGCGCGCCGGCGCGCCGCGCCGCAGCCAGTCGTCGACCGTCTGGTTGACGCTGAAGTCGTCGGACTTGGCGAAGAGCGCGGACTGCTGCGCGGTCGTGGGTTCCCAGGTGCCGTGGAAGTCGTAGCCCTGGAGGTTCACGAAGTCGAAGTCCCGCATGATCCTGGAGACTTCGAAGCCCGCGTCGATCTTCGCCGGGGCCGTGGGCACGAACGCGGTCAGCTCGTAGTGCTTGCGCTTCTCATGGCCCTTGCGGGACTTGGTGTACGCGTCGAGCTGCTTGCGGAACTCCCGTACGAGCGCTGTGAAGTTCTCCTTGTCCTCGGGACGGAACACGGTGCCGACGTCGCCTGCCGAACCGGGCCACTCCCAGTCGAGGTCGATGCCGTCGAAGAGACCCGCTGCCGCTCCCGCGCCGCCCCGGGTGCCGTCCACGGGCAGATTGCCCTTGATGTAGAGGTCGATGCAGGAGGAGACCAGCGCGCGGCGGGAGGCGGGGGTGAGGGCCGCGTCGGAGAAGTGCTTCGACCAGCTCCAACCGCCCAGCGAGATGAGGACCTTGAGGCCGGGATGCTTCGCCTTCAGCTCACGCAGCTGATTGAAGTTGCCGGCGAGGCGCTGGTCGTCGGTGTCGGCCACGCCGTCGACGGAGCCGGCCGCGTCGAGGGGGCGCGCGTAGTCGGCCCAGGCGTCCGCCTCTCCCGGGATGTTGCCGGTGAAGCACTTCCCTTCGGCGCTCACGTTCCCGAAGGCGTAGTTGATGTGGGTCAGCCTGGCAGCCGCTCCACTGGTGTCCATGTCCTTGACCTGGTAGTTCCGCCCGTAGACACCCCATTGCGCGAAGTAGCCGACCCGCTTGTACGAGTTGTTGGACGGGTGCGAGGGGTGCGAGCCGTGCTTGTCGCCCCGCGCGGCGGGTTCGGCACCGGCGGAGGGGGCGAGTGTGGCCACGAGGCCGAGGGAGAGGGCGGCGATGGCCAGCCGGGAAAGGTTCTTTCGAGGCATGAGGCTCGTTTCCTGTGCGCGTGCCGGAAGGGAGCGGTGCGCACAGGAACGTATTGGTCTGGACCATTAACGTCAAGATGTTCGGCATCGCTACCGTGGGTAAGTGCCGCTCCGGCGCTTCCGCGCTCCGCCGGTCCGGCGTACGGGCGCCGAAGTCACGGTCGGGGCCGGCTCTCGCCCACGCGGTCGGGGCGCCACGCGGCCCGGTGCGGCGGCCTCCCCGGCTACGGAATGACGTTCTGCGAAACACGCTTGTTACTTGTGCGTAATGCACGTCGTGTCGGTGACATCGGCGACTATGGGCCGCCCTCACCACCGTGGCAACGTTGGCGCTGTCGCCGACGAGGGAGGGTGTGTGAACAAGGGTTACGCCGTGTTCTGCGACGCGGACCGGCAATTCTACGATTCACCCCACCACCTTTCCCCCACCGCCGAACCGGCCGGAACCGAAGACGCGACCGACGATGCGGACAGAACCGCCGAATCGGCGGGAGCCCCGGCATCGGCGGGCCGTTCCCCGGCCCGGACGGGCGAGTGGTACGAAGCCGCCCGGCGCCCGGTGCCCGAGGGCTGGCAGCGTCATCACAGCGGTGACTGGCTGGCATTCCGTCCGGTCGAGCACGAACTGCCCGCCCAGGGCTGGAAGATTCATGTCTCCGCCTGTCTGGACAACGCCGAGTCGATTCTCGACCGCACGATGGTCTACTGCGTCGACCGCCGTATCGCCTTCAAATTCGTGCCGAGCAGATATCTGCTGCACACGCGGAACGCCAAATACGCCGACCGCGGCGCCAGCGGCAAATTCATCACCGTCTACCCGGTGGACGACGAGCAGTTCGGGCGCATAGCCAGTGAACTCGACGAACTCCTGGCCGGTGAGCCGGGCCCGTACATCCTGAGTGACCTCCGGTGGAACGCCGGCCCCGTCCATGTCCGCTACGGCAGCTTCACGCGCCGGGACTGCTACGCCGACGGCATGCTGCGCCCGGCGATCGAGAACGCCGAGGGCAGACTCGTACCCGATCCGCGCGGCCCCGTCTTCCGCACACCCGACTGGATCACCCCGCCGGACGTCCTGCGACCCCACCTCGAAGCGCGCGCCGCCACGACCGTCGCGGCGTCGCCGTACGTCGTCGAGCAGGCCCTGCACTTCTCCAACGGCGGTGGTGTGTACGTCGGCCGCGACAGCAGGACCGGCGCGAAGGTGGTGCTCAAGGAGGCCAGGCCGCACGCGGGTCTGGCGGCCGACGGCGCCGACGCGGTGACCCGGCTCGCCCGGGAGCGGTACGCGCTGGAACAGTTGTCGGGGCTCGCCTGCACCCCGGAGGTCCTCGACACGTTCGAACTCGGCGGCCACCACTTCCTGGTGCTGGAGTTCGTCGAGGGCAGACCCCTCAACACCTTCTTCGCCCGCAGGCATCCCCTGATCGACGCCGACCCCGGCGCGGAGCGGCTCGCCGAGTACACCGCGTGGGCCCTGCGCCTGTACGGGCTGGTGGAACAGGCCGTCGAGGCGGTGCACGCACGGGGGATCGTCTTCAACGATCTGCACCTGTTCAACATCATGGTCTCCGAGGACGAGTCCTCCGTCGTCCTGCTGGACTTCGAGGCCGCGGCCCCCGCCGCGGACAACGGGCGGCAGACCGTCGCCAATCCGGCGTTCGTCGCTCCCGCGGGCCGGCGTGGCTTCGATGTCGACCGCTACGCCCTCGCCTGTCTGCGTCTTGCCCTCTTCATACCGCTGACCAGTCTCTTCGCCATCGACCGGGGCAAGGCCGCGCATCTGGCGGACGTGGTGGCGCGGGAGTTCCCCGTCGACCGCGGCTTCCTGGACGCGGCCGTGGCGGAGATCCTGCGCGAGCCGGGCCGGGACGCGAGCACCGGTACGGCCGGGACAGCCGGTACGCCAGCCGTGGCCGACGAGGCGACCGGCACGGCTTCGACGTCCGGATCCGGGTCGGGGTCCCGGGCGACGGCAACCCGGACCCCGAGCCCCGCCGCGTCCCGCCCCTACCTGCCCGCCGAGCCCGGCGACTGGCCGCGCAGCCGCGACTCCATGGTCCGCGCGATCCTGGCCTCCGCGACCCCCGAACGCGACGACCGCTACTTCCCCGGTGACATCGCCCAGTTCGCCACCACCGGCGGCGGCCTCTCCTTCGGATACGGCGCGGCCGGCGTCCTCTACGCCCTCGCCGAGAGCGGCGCCGCCCCCAGTCCACGCGCCGAGGAATGGCTGCTGGAGCGGACGAAGCAGCCCGACTCGGGCACCCCGCTGGGCTTCTACGACGGTCTCGCGGGCCTCAGTTGGACCCTGCACCGGCTCGGCCATCCCCACCGTGCCCTGGAACTCGCCGAGCTGGCGCTCCGTCAGCCCTGGGACGAGCTGCCCGCCGATCTGCACGGCGGCGCCGCCGGCCTCGGCCTCGCGCTCGACGCCCTCGGCGCCGCGACCGGTGAGAGCCAACTCGCCGACGGTGCCATGCGCTGCGCCCAACTCGCCGCCCGCACCACGGACTCGGCGTCCGAGGGACCGGCCTCCGACACCACGCGCCGGGCCGGGCTGCTGTACGGCGGCGCGGGCACCGCCCTCCTCTTCATCCGCCTGTACGAACGCACCGGCGACACCGCGCTGCTCGACCTCGCGGCCAGGGCGCTCAACAACGACCTGGACCGCTGCGTACAGAGCGCGGGCGGCACGCTCCAGGTGGACGAGGGCTGGCGCACCATGCCCTACCTGGGCGCGGGCAGCGTCGGCATCGGGATGGTCCTCGACGACTACCTCGTCCACCGCGCCGACGAACGGTTCGCGCAGGCGCGCGGCGACATCGTGCGGGCGGCCCAGGCGACCTTCTACGCGCAGCCCGGACTCTTCCGCGGCGCCGCCGGCATGGTGCTCCACCTCAGCCGTACGTCCGTGACGGGCCCCGGCACCGAACCGGCCGACATCGCACGGCAGATGAGCGCGCTCGCCTGGCACGCACTGCCCTACCGCGGCCATCTCGCCTTCCCCGGGGAGCAGATGATGAGGCTCTCCATGGACCTCGCGACCGGCACCGCCGGTTGTCTGCTGGCAGTCGCCGCCGCCCACGCGGACGGCCCCGCGCGACTGCCGTTCCTCCCGCCGCTGAAGAAGCGGCCCATGAACCGGCTCCTCCTGGAGTCGTGACCAGCACATCGTCCCCATAAAAGAGAGGTACTGTCATGAACCTTCTTGACCTGCAGTCGATGGAGACCCCCAAGGAAGAGGCCACGGGCGACGTCGCCACCGGCAGCCGGGCGAGCCTGCTGCTCTGCGGTGACAGCAGCCTGAGCGTCACCACCTGTAACTGACACCGCTGGTCGTCGGCAGGCCGATGACCTGGTGCGGCGCCGGACGGGCTTCCGAGCCCGTCCGGCGCTCGCGGGCGTCGGTCCCCGCTCACGCCGCGAGCAGTCCGAACCGAGGGGACCCTTCTTGAAGACGCCGCCCGTACCGGACGACCGTGAAGCGACAGCCGCCGGTCTCCTGCTGGGCGCCGCGCGCCACAACGCGGGCCGGACCACGGCGGTCTTCCTCTGCTCGGCCGCCTCGGCCGCCGCGTCCCTCGCACTGCCGGCCGTCCTCGGCCGCACACTCGACCTCCTGCTCCGGCGCAGCCCGGACGCCGACCCCTGGCTGCTCGCCTGCGCGGCCCTGATCGTCGCCGAAGTCCTGCTGGACGCGTCGGTGGCCCTGCTCGGCGGTACGGCGAGCGCCCGCTCCGCCGCCTGGCTCCGCACCCGGGGCGTGGCCCGGCTGCTCGGCGCGTGGCCCGGCCACGCCTCCCGTTTCCCGCCCGGCGACGTGGCCGTCCGGCTCACGGCGAACGCCACCGAGGCGTCGACCGCGCCCGTCTCCGCCGCCACGCTCGGGGCCTCGCTGCTCGCGCCCGTCGGGGCGGTCGTCGCGCTGTTCCTGATCGACCCGTGGATCGCCCTCACGTTCCTCGCGGGGCTCCCGCTGCTGATGCTCGTCCTGCGGGCGTTCGCCCGCGGCTCCTCCGACAGCGTCGCGAGCTACCAGCACGTCCAGGCCGACATCGCCACACGGCTGGTCGAGGCGCTGGCCGGCGCGCGCACCATCGCCGCAGCGGGCACCGAGGCACGCGACCGCGACCGAATCCTCGCCCCGCTGCCCGAACTGGCCGCGCAGGGCACCCGGATGTGGCGGATCCACGGCGCCGCCGTCGCGCGCAGCGGTGTGCTCATGCCGCTGCTCACCGTCGCGGTCCTGGCGGTCGGTGGCATCAGGCTCGCCTCCGGGAACATGAGCGTCGGTGAACTGCTGGCAGCCAGCCGGTACGCGGCGCTCGCAGCCGGCGTCGGTACGGCCGCCGGACTGCTCGGTTCCCTGATCCGCAGCCGCTCGGCGGCCCGCCGGGCCGCCGTCCTGATGGCGCTGCCCGCCATGACGCACGGTGCCCGGACCCTGCCGGCCGAGGGACGCGGGACGCTGGAACTGCGCGGCGTGAGTGTGAAGCACGGGGACCGGACCGTACTCGCCGGGGTCGACCTGACGATTGACGGCGGTACCTCCGTGGCGGTCGTCGGCCGCTCGGGGGCGGGGAAGTCCACGCTGGCGGCGGTCGCCGGGCGGCTGACGGAGCCGGACGGGGGGACCGTACTGCTGGACGGCGTGCCGCTCGGTGACCTCCGGCGGGAGGAGCTGCGCCGCGAGGTGGGCCATGCCTTCGAACGTCCCGTCCTCTTCGGCGCCACGCTGGGCGAGGCCCTGGCGGGCGGCTCGCCGATGACCGGTGAACGGGTCCGCGCGGCGGCGCGCGCCGCGAGCGCGGACCCGTTCGTACGGCTCCTGCCACAGGGTTACGCGACCGCGCCGCATGCCGCGCCGCTCTCCGGTGGAGAACTGCAACGCCTGGGACTGGCAAGGGCGTTCGCGCGAGCCGGACGGCTCCTGGTGCTGGACGACGCGACATCGAGCCTGGACACCGTGACGGAGCGTCAGGTGGAGCGGGCCCTGGCACGGGACGTCCGGCACGGCACCCGGGTGATCGTCGCCCACCGCCTCTCCTCGGCGGCCCGCTGCGACCTGGTGGTGTGGCTGGAGGAGGGGCGGGTGCGGGCGACGGGGACGCACGAGCAGTTGTGGCGCTCCGAGGAGTACCGCGCCCTGTTCGCGCCTCCGGAAACCGAACCCCCGCACCCGCGCTCCGCACCCGAGGGGCGGGAGGCCGCGGATCTCACACCGACCACCCCGCCGGCGGGCCCCCACCCGTCCGCCGCCGTTCCCGGCCCCACCCCGGCCGAGCGGGCCGACCGGTGAGCGCCCCCGCGAAGCCGCGGTCCGCCGCCGGGCCGCCGGTCGCCGGAGCGTCCCCCGGCAGGGGCGCGCTCCGCCGGAACCTGCCGTCCGCGCTGCGTTTTCTCGCGGGCAGGAAGCGGGTCCTGGTACGGCTCGGCGGGTGGTCGCTGCTGGAGTCCGCGCAGACGTTCCTCGGCGGGTACTGCCTCGCGCAGGCCCTCGACCGCGGGTTCCTCGCCGGACAGACCGGGACGGGCCTTCTCTGGCTCGCCGTCGCCGCCGTCTCGATCCTCGGCGCCGGACCCCCGATGCGCGGTGTCTTCGCCCAACTGGCGGAGCTGACCGAGCCGTTGCGGGACGCGCTCGTACGGCGCGCGGTCCGGCAGGCGCTGCGCCGGGCCGTCACCGACCCGGCCCGCACCGACGACCGCTCGGACACCGCCGCCGTCTCACGGCTCACCCATCAGACCGAGATCGTCCGCGACAGCTTCGCCGGACTGGTCCTCACCGTGCGGGCGTTCGTGTTCAACGCCGCCGGCGCGCTGATCGGCCTGCTTGCCCTCGCCCCCGAACTGCTCCTCGTCGTGCTGCCCCCGCTCGTCCTGGGAATCGCGCTCTTCCTGGCCACACTGCTCCCGATGGCCTCGGCACAGCGCGACTTCCTGGACGCCGACGAGGCCGTGGCCGAGGGCGTGGGCGCGGTGTCGGCCGGCCACCGTGACCTCGTGGCCTGCGGAGCGCAGACCGGCGCGGCGGAGCGTACGGGGCGGCTCATCGACGACGCCGAGCGGACCTCGCGGGTGCTGGCACGCTGGGCCGCGCTGCGTACCGTGGCGCTCGGCGTCGCCGGCCAACTGCCCGTGCTGCTCCTGCTCGTCACCACTCCGTGGCTTCTGCGTCAGGGGGTGACGACCGGCGCCCTGGCGGGTGCGCTGACGTATCTGCTCCAGGCGCTGCTTCCCGCGCTGCACAGCATGATGACCGCGCTGGGGGCGGCGGGGACCAGGCTGCTGGTCGTGGTCGACCGGTTCCAGGACGCCACCGCCGCTCCCGTACCCGCGAAGGCGCCCGCCCCTGCCCCCGCACCGGCCGCCGGCGCCGGCCGCCCGCGCCACCCGAGCCACTCCCACGGCCGGCGCTCCTCGCGCACCGGGCCGGCGGTCGAGGTCCGCGACGTCACCCACGCCTACGGCCCCGACTCGGCTCCCGTGCTCGAACGCCTCGATCTCACCGTCCGGCGCGGTGAGCACATCGCCGTCGTCGGCCCGAGCGGCATCGGCAAGTCGACGCTCGCCGGTGTCGTCTCCGGGCTCGTGACCCCCGACGACGGAACGGTGCTGCTCGGCGGCGAACCGGTGACCGGCCGGAGCGCTCAGGATCTGGCCGGCCGACGTGTCCTCATCCCGCAGCAGGCGTATGTCTTCACCGGCAGTGTCCGCGACAACCTCCTGTATCTGCGGCCGGACGCCACCGGCGGCGAACTGGACCGCACGGTGCGGACGTTGGGGGCCGAATCCCTCGTCCGCCGGCTGGGCGGCCCGGAAGCCGTACTCAACCCCCGGAGCCTGTCCCACGGTGAGCGCCAGCTCCTGGCGCTGTGCCGTGCCCATCTCTCCGCCGCGCCCCTCGTCCTGCTCGACGAGGCCACCTGCCATCTGGACCCCGCCACGGAGGCGCGCGTCGAACGCGCCTTCGCCGAGCGGGCCCGTGCCCACGGGAGCCGTGCCCGTGACGGCGCCCTGATCGTCGTGGCCCACCGGCTGTCGTCGGCACGCCGGGCGGACCGGGTGCTCGTACTGGACGGCACGACGCCGCGGTTCGGCACGCACGAGGAGCTGTTGACGAGCTCGGCGCTCTACCGGGACCTATTCGGCCACTGGCAGCACACGCCGCCGCCCGCCGTCCGCTGAAGGGCCGGGGGCCGGAGCCCGCACTAGAGCCATCCCGCGTCCTGGGATATGCGCACGGCGTCCATACGGTTGCGCGCACCGACTTTCCGTATCGCGGAAGCCAGGTAATTGCGTATCGTCCCGCTGGACAGATGCAGCGAGGCCGCGATGTCGCCGATCGGCGAGCCCTCCGCCGCGAGCGCCAGAACGCTCAACTCCCTTGGCGTCAGCGGGAGTTTGGTGGCCTGGAGGAAATCACAGGCCAGCGAGTCGTCCACATACCGCTCTCCGCGTGCGACGCGGTGAATTCCCTCGATCAACCGGCTGGGGTCGCCGTCCCTGTTGACATAGCCGAGCGCCCCCGCCTCGAATGCTCTCATCAGCGCCCCTGGTTTTCTTTCCGAGGTGAGCACCAATAACGCTCCCATACCGCCCTGCCCGTTGCCCGATCCGGGCATTCCCGTGCGCGCCGGGTCATCGAGACAGTCGATATCGATCACGCTGACGTGCGGTGATGGGCAGAGTGCCTCCTGATGCGCGGGAGGCTTGGGGGACGCGGAAACCTGGAGCGTCTCCTCGCAACGCAACAGTGCGACAAGAGCTGAACGGAACAGTCCGACCCTGTGTACGACTTGAACATGGATCATGCGCGTCCCCCTTGTAGGTGGTAGTGGCCGGTCGGCATCACCGTGCCCGTCGTGCGGCGATGGGAACTTCTTGTCCGCCGGAAGCTGAGGCACTTTTCGGATTGCCGTGTGCCCCCGGCATGCGCTTGTGCTCCCCAGTACGCCCCCCAGCTTTTTCCCACGTCCCCGTCCCCTCTGGAAAGTTGTCACATCGACCCGGCTGAGGGAAAGGGAATGATACTTCCGGTCATTGGGCGATTGAATCAAGTCGAAATTGAGAAGGCGGCCAATCCTCGCCGCTCAATCGCATATGCCCGCCGCAACCGGAATGGGCCGGACCGGACCCGACGGATCCGGAACCGGGGAGTGCCGGGCCGCGCTCCCGGCGTGGCGCGATACCGTCGGCGGACACGGCGCCGGAGCGGACCGGCGGCGCGTCACCGTGTCTCGTGCGACAGCAGGTTGCCGAGCGGGCCGAGGTCCAGGTTGAGGTCCTCACGGCGCAGGCCGTGCAGCTCGCAGAGTTCCGTCATGCGCTCGTCGAGGAGCATCAGGGTGGTCCCCACGCGCTCCTCCTGTTCCTCCGTCAGCTCACCGCTGTCGAAGCGGCGGATCGCCTGCCGTTCCATCAGCTGTCTGAGCAGCTCCACGACGGTCAGCACCAGGGACGCCAGATCGCCGGCCGCGCTGTGCGGATCGATGTCCACCCGGGTGTCGTTCACAGGGGCCCGCTGTCGGCCCACGGCGCGGGAACGCGCTCGCTGACGGAGGCCAGCAGGGCGTGCAGGGAGAGCCGGACCAGCGGAACGTCCGCGATGGCGATCACGAGATCGCCGCTGATGACGACTCCGGTACCGAGCACCCTGTCGAGCAGGTCGACCAGGGGGACGCCGATGGGGGCCGTGGCTTCCGGGCCCTGCCACGGCACGGGGTCACGGGTGGCCTGCAAGTTCTCCTCCGTCCGTGAACGAGTAGGGGGCCCAGGGCCCGGAGACGTCGATCTCGATCCCGTCGAATTCCGGGGACGCGCGGAACCGGCCGATCGTGGCGGCCAGTTCCTCGCTCGTGTCCTCGGCGATCAGATAGGCCGTGTTCATGATCTGTGTGCGCTCCTTGCCGGTGACCTCGGGGCCGTGCGGCCGGCGGGGGACCGTGGCGACCGCCAGCCTCCGCAAGGCGGTGTCCACCCGCTCGGCGGCGGCCAGCGCGCTCTCCCGGTGCCGTTCGCGCAGGTGCTGGCGGCTGCGCAGCCGGTCGAGGTAGTCACGGCCCGAGACACGGCGGCCGGGGGCGGCCGGCTCCCCGGCGCGGGGAGCACCGGACCCGGCCCCCGTGCCGGTCCGTGTCAGATGGACCTTGACCGCCCATTCGGCCCGGCCCGCGACGCGCTCCAGCGCCAGAGCGAAGCGTTCGCGGTTCTCCCCGACGGCCGCGCGCACGCGCTCGTCACCGAGGCAGATCGTGGCCAGCGGCATCGGCACGGTGGGTCCGCCCGCGGCGGCGGCGCTGACGACGCCGTGGTGGGCACGTGCGCACCGTTCGAGTTCGGCCGCGTCGGTGAGCCGCTCACGCAGCGCCGTCTCGGAGAACCCGGCCGCCGGTACGTCCTGGACCACGGCGCACAGCGAGCCCACCGCCAGCAGCCGCGGCGGCCCGCCGCCCGGGTGCCCGTCGGCCGAGGAGAGGGACCCGGGATGGTCCGACCGGCAGACGGCGAAGACATAGGTGGCCCAGGAGCCGGCATACCCGGCGGGAGCCGTGGGGGAGGGGCGCGGAGTGGAGGTCATCGGCGGCGCGGCTCCCTTCCTGCGCCCGCCCTCGGGACGCTGCCGGCGCCCCGGGATTCCCCGCCCTCCAGTTCCCGGGAGTCCTCGTCCTCCAGCGCCTCGATCCGTTCGCGCAACCGTTTGTTCTCCTCGTACAGGGCGTCGTGCGCGGCGCGCGACGACAGCGCGGGATCGGTCTCCCACCAGTCGATGCCCGCCTTCTTCGCCGTCTCCACGGACGAGATGAACAGCCGCAGGCGGATGGTCAGCAGTTCGATGTCCAGCAGATCGATCTTGATGTCGCCGGCGATGACGATGCCCTTGTCCAGCACCCGCTCCAGGATCTCGGCCAGATTGGCCGTGGCGGGCGGATGCGACCGGGACTCCGCGGTCCAGCTGCCGAGTTCCGTCACGGCCTCACTCCAGGTGCGGGTACCGGTGATGTCCTGTCGAGAATGTCCAGCAGCCGTTCCTCCTCGCGCTCGAAGCGCGCGAGGTCGATATCACCCTCGTCCAGGGCGCGGTTCAGTTCGGAGAGCTGGACGCGGATAACCGCCGGGTCGTACAGCTCCGCCTCCGCCGCGTCGACGAGCCGGTCCGAGATCCAGACCACGCCGCGTACCGGTGCCAGGGGCAGCAGGAGCACCCCGGAGAGCAGACCCATGTCAGGCCCTGGCCGGGACGGGCTGCGGAGCCACGAAGCTGTAGCAGGGCAGCGGGCCGGTCACCCGCAGCTCGACCCGGTCCGGATGCTCCGCCGCGAATCGCTCGGCGACACCCCGGAAACGCCCTTCCTCGCGGCGCGGTACGAGAAAGGACGCGTTCAGTACGCAGCCCTCCACGTCCGGTCCCGGGCACATGTCGTCGGCGATCCCCGCGAATCGCGGCGACAGCAGGGCCGCCGCCTCGGCCGCTCTGCGCCGCAGGCCCTCCGCCACGGCGCGGCCGAGCCGGACGTTCGCCTCGTAGCCGGGACGGCGGCGCGTCTCCTCGCGCAACCGCCGGACCGCCGCGTCCTCACGGATCAGCGCGGCCAGGTCGTCCTGTACGGGCATGACCTTCACGTTCATCTCGACGCGGGAGTCCAGCCGCTCCAGTACGGCGGCGTGCTCGCCGGCGCGCGAGGCGACGGCCGCCAGCACCGTCGCCTCGTCCGGCGCCACCATGCCGAAGCGCATCGGCAGCACGGGGCCGGCGGCGGCCAGCGCCAGGAGCAGCTTCTGATGCGCCATCAGATCCCGCCGCCGGGCCCTGAGTCCCGGATACGCGGCGCTGACCACGACGGCGAGGTCCCCGGCCGGCAGCAGCCGCACCGGTTCCGGCGGCTCGCCGATGCCGTCGGCGGAAGGGGGAAGCGGATGGGAGCCGCCCACGATGCCGTAGACATAGATACCTGAAGCGGTCATGGGTTAGCGCTCCTCCTTGTGGCGTCGGGTCCGTTCGCTTCCGCCGCTCCTGGAGCGGGACGTCGAGGACCTGCGGGGGCGCTCCTCTTCCTCCCGCTCGTCCTCGTCCTCGTCGTCGTCACCACCGGGGCCCACGGCCTTCTTGACCTTCTCTCCGACGGAACGCGCGGCCTTCTTCGCCCCGGCCTTGCCGACGCTCTTCGTCATACCGCCGCCGAACAGCTCCGGCACCGTCCTGCTGGTCGAGTCGGTCTCCAGGTCCAGCCGGTTGCAGGCTTCGGCGAACCGCAGATAGGTGTCGACACTGGCGACCACGATCCGCGCGTCGATCTTCAGGATCTCGATGCCGACCAGGGACACCCTGACGAAGATGTCGATGACCATGCCGCGGTCGAGGATGAGTTCCAGGACGTCGTAGAGGGTGCCGGCGCGGGGAACGCGGACAACTTCCTCACTGTATGTGCTCAAGGTATGACCGTCTCTCGGGATCTGGCTCCAGTTCCGGGCGTTCACGTGTCCGCCTGACCTCGGCGGTAGCGACGCACTCTGCGGTACCGCAGCAGTGAGCCGTCCTCGTCGATGTCCACCTCGTACGTCGCGAGCAGGCTGGTGGTGTCGGGGATGCGCGGGAGTTCCAGCACGTCCACGTCGACCTGCCAGCCGTCGTCGGTCCGCGAGACCGCCGAGACGCCCTCCGGCCGGTGCCTGATCAGCTTGCGCAGGCTCTGGCACGCGCGCTCGGCCGCCTCCTCCGCTCCGCCCACGTGTTCCCCACCCGTGGCGGAGCGGGCGGATCGGGAAGTCCGGGCTCGCCCGGCGCGCTGCTCTGACATGCTCCACAGCCTTGCGGCCGCGTGACCGCTCCGCACGCGGTGGTGGACCGAACGGGCTGCCCGTGAAAACCACACGAATGGCGGCTCGGCGAGGTCCGGAGCACAGTGGAGAGAGGAGTGCCCACCGCGACGCGGACAGCGCTCGCTGCCACGTCGCCGGGCCACTCGCAGATTTCCGCCCTCTTCTTCTCTGGAGGATCCGATGGCCAGCACCGACACCAGCAGCCGCCCCACCACCACCCACGCGAGCGGCACCAGCACAAAGAACGGGGGGCCCGGCGGCACGACCACGATCGCGGACAGCGTCGTGGCCACCATCGCGGGCATAGCGGTCCGCGAGTCCGACGGAATCTACGATCTGGGCGGCAGCGCCTCGCGGGCCCTGGGGTCGGTGAAGGACCGGATGTCCAAGGCCCCCGACCCCAGCAGGGGAGTCAAGGTCGAGGTCGGAGAGACACAGACCGCGGTCGACGTGGACGTCATCGTGGAGTACGGCGAACCGATCGCGGACGACGCCAAGGACATCCGCACCCGTGTGACGGACGCGGTGGAGACGATGACGGGCCTTGAGGTCGTCGAGATCAACATCAACGTGCTCGACGTCCATCTGCCCGGATCGGACGACGAGGACGACGGCGGTCGCGGCCGGGTCCAGTAACGGCGTCCGGGCCGTTCGCTCCGTTCCACCCGGTCCGCTCCCGCGGCCCGAAGGGCACGCGGTACGTCCTCCCAGCAATGCGAGGCACTCATGGAGAACAGCAAGAAGGTCTGTCTCGCCGCCGCTGTGGCGGCGGGCTACGTCCTCGGCCGGACCAAGAAGGGGAAGCTGGCACTCGGCCTCGCCCCTCTGGTCGCGGGGCAGCAACTGCCCATGAATCCCAGGGAGTTGGTCATCCTGGCGATGCGCAAGCTCGCGGAGAACCCCACGGTGGGACCGCTGGTCGAGCAGGCGCGGGGTGAGTTGCTGGACGCGAGCCGCTCGGCGTTGTCCGCGACGGCGAACCGTCGCCTGGAAGCGGTCGCCGACGCGCTCCAGCAGCGGACCGAGGCACTGCTCGACGTCCCGCTCGGAGAGAACGAGGACGAGGAAGCCGAGGAAGACGAAGGCGACGAGGAGGAGTTCGACGACGAGGAGGAGGACGAGCCCAGGGACGAGGAGCCCGGGGCGGACGACGCCGGGGACGACGAGGAGGAGCGCCCCCGTCGTCGTCCGGCGAAACGCCCGGCGGCGAAGAAGGCGCCGGCCAAGAAGACCGCGGCCCAGAAGACACCGGCGAAGAAGGCGCCCGCCAAGAAGACGGCGGCGGCCAAGAAGTCCGCCGCGAAGAAGTCCGCGCACCGCGACGGCCGGAGGAGGTGACTCTCATGGCAGGACAGGACAACGCCAAGGACACGGGCACTTCCGGACTGGACAGGGTCAAGGAACAGCTGTCCGCCTACGTCGGGGCCCGGGGGCAGCGGCTGCTGGACTCCGCCGGAGGCAGACTGGCCGACCTCGCGCAGGGACTCGGGGACGGCGGCGGAGGAGGGGCCGACGGCGTCCTGGGCGTCGGGAAGCGGGTGCTCGGCGGCGAGAATCCGGTCAAGGCCCTCGTTGGCGAGAAGGCCGGGTCGATGAAGGACAAGGCCGTGGATTCCGTCAAGAGCGCCTTCGGCGGCGGGGACGGAAAGTCCGGCAGTCCCAAGGTGACCAACATCATCGAGGCCATCGACGTCGGCAAACCACTGCGCACCGTCTATGACCGCTGGACCGAGATCGAGGAGTTCAACTCCTTCGCCAAGGGCGTCACCGACGTGTCCCAGTCGGACGAGATCGAGAGCGACTGGAAGCTCAAGGTCGCCTTCTCCAACCGCAGTTGGAAGGCCACCGTGCAGGAGCAGGTCCCCGACGACCGTATCGTCTGGACGTCCGAGGGCGCCCAGGGCACGACGCACGGCGCGATCACCTTCCACGAACTGGCCCCGAGCCTGACCCGCATCGTCGCCGTCGTCGAGTACACCCCGTCCGGATTCTTCGAGAAGACCGGCAACATCTGGCGTGCCCAGGGACGCCGGCTGCGTCTGGACCTCAAACACTTCCAGCGGTACGCCACACTCACCGACGACGAGGACGTCGAGGGCTGGCGCGGCGAGATCCGCGAGGGCGAGGTCGTCCGGAGCCACGAGGAAGGGCTGGAGGACGACGAACCGGAGGAAGAGGAAGAGGAGGAGGACGAGGGCCCGGAGGAGCCCGAGGACGAAGCCGAGGACGACTACGACGAGGAAGAAGAGGACGAGGACGAGGAGGAGCCGGACGAGGAGGAGCCGGACGAGGAGGACGAGGAGCGGAGGTGAGGGCCACCGGCCCCGCGCCCGTACGCCCGTACGCCCGTGAACAGCGGGCCTCCCCGTACCGGGACGTCACCGTACGTCTAGATCGTGAACAGAACCGGATCCTCCTCGGACTCCCCGGCCCCCTCGCCCTCCTCGGCGCCGGGCCCGGGCAGGTCGAACAGAGGCTGTTCGCCGGGCATCGGCAGATCCACGACGGCGAGGGATCCGGGGCAGGACACCAGCGAGCCGTCCGGATCACGGCGCGCCCCCGGCGCGTCGTGCCGCCATACGCGGCCCCTCCTCGGCCGGCCGGCGACCGGCCCGGCCGCGATCGCACGGTGGCAGGCGGCGCAGTTCACACGGGGAAGCTTCACTCCACCAGTGTGCCGGTGGCTACCGACAACCGGCACGGCCCACGCACGCTGCCCTGCCCCGCCGCGCGGCTCGGACGTGTCAGCGGCGGACCAGTGTCGCGTGGGTGACGTTCGGTGAGCTGACCAGCTCCGCCACCCGGTAGCCGTCGACCCCGTCACCCAGGTTGTCCAGCACCCGTTCGCCGCGCCCGATGAGGATCGGCGCGATCACCAGATGGAGTTCGTCGATCAGCCCCGCGCGCAGATACTGCCGGATGACCGCGGCCCCGCCGCCGATCCGGACGTCCTTGCCGTCCGCCGCGTCGAACGCGCGCCGCAGCACCGCCTCCGGCGGCTCGTCGGTGAAGTGGAAGGTGGTCCCGCCGGCCATCTCCAGTGCCGGGCGCGGATGGTGGGTGTGCACGAAAACGTCGTGGTGGTAGGGCGGGTTGTCCCCCCACCAGCCGTGCCAGGACTCGTCCTCCCACGGCCCGCGCTGCGGCCCGAACATGTTCCGGCCCATGATCGTCGCGCCGACGTTCCGCTCGCCGCGGACGAAGTACTCCACATCGGTGCCGGTCCTCCCCGCGGCGGCGTCCTCCGTCGCGGACACGAACCAGCTGTGCAGGTCGTCCCCCCAGCCGACGCCGTCGCCGAACGGGGCGTCCAGCCGCTGGTTCACTCCGGCCGCGAAGCCGTCGAGGGAGATCGTCACGTTGTGCACGCGGACCTTGGGCATGGCCTTCACCTCTCGTATGGGTGTTGCTCTCTCACCTCCACGTCGTACGGAGCCTGCCCGGATCGACATCCCGCGCGCATCTTTTCCGTGGCACTTGAGACTCGTACCGCTCAGGGATGCGCCGCCGCCCGGTCGGACTCGCTGCGCAGCACACAGAACTCGTTGCCCTCGGGGTCGGCGAGGATCGCCCAGCCCGAGCCGTCGGGATTCCGGTGGTCGGCGACGAAGGCGGCACCGAGTCCCAGCAGCCGCTCCACCTCCTCGTCGCGCGAGGTCTCGGGGCGCAGACAGAGATGGATCCGGTTCTTGACCGTCTTGCTCTCGGGCACCTGGTTGAAGTGCAGCACCGGGCCCTGCGCCAGCAGCACCTGGGTCTCCGGCGAGCCGGGCCGGTCCTCCGGGTGCAGGGGCCGGCCGGTCACACCGCTCCAGAAGCGGGCGAGTTCATAGGCGTCCGCACAGTCGATCGCCACGTTCTGCAGTACCGAGACCATGCGCACGAGCCTTCCTGATCTCCCCTGCGAATGCCAGCGGGTTCCCGCCCCTCCCGTCAATCGTGCCGTGCCACCCGCGTGAGGGTCAGCCAGAGGTGTCCGACACCACGCGCACGCCGAGCCCGCGCACCCGGTAGATACAGGTGTCGTCCCCCCACAGCGACGCGTCGGCCAGCGCGTACGGGCCCCGCTCGTCCGTACCGCGCTCCACGATGTCCATGTCGATCCGGATCAGCCGGTTGGCCGGGGTGATCTGGCCGCGGTACGTCCAGACCGTCTCCCGGCCGGGCAGCACCGGTTCGAACCGCGGACAGGGCACGCCGTCCGCCGCGCCGCTCTCCAGCAGGTGGTACTGGAGCAGCTGGCACATGGCCTCCACACCCAGCGATCCCGGCTGCACCGGATCCTGGAAGAAGTGGGCCCGGAAGAACCACTCGCCCGCGACCACGTCCTTCTCCGACCGCAGCCGCCCGAGCCCCTTGCCGCCCCCCTCCGGCCACCAGCCGGTGATCCGGTCGAGCATCAGCAGCATGGGGCCCGGCAGCCGCGGTTCGCCGGTGCGGCGGAGGGCGGACGGCGCGGTCAGATCGACCACCCGGTCGCAGCGCTCGTCGAGTCGCGCCCGCTCCCGGGCCGACACCGTGAGGCCCTGCTGGTCCTCGAAGGCAGACGGCGGGAAGTAGCCGAAGACCGTGGAGAGCGCGAACAGCGGTACGCCGCCGGCCGTACAGCTCACCTCGAAGGACTCGATGATCATGTCCCCGCTCCGGGAGACCCGCGTCAGCTCCGCACGGGTGCGGACCGTACCCGTCGCCGGAGTGACCTCACCGGTGACGGTGCCCGCCCCGTCGAGGTTGCGGAACAGCAGATCCGCGTCGGTGGTCAGCGCGCTGCCCACGTACGAGGCGAGCCAGCCGCACGGTTGCAGCGCGATCTCCATCAGGACCCCGAACGGCATCGCACGGCCGCCGCTCTGCTCGAAGTACCAGGCCCGCGCGGGCACGTCGTACTCCGCGACGACCACGCTGCCCTCCCGCAGACCGCCCTGCGGACCGTCCACCGAGACGACGCGGCTCATGAAGTGGTACGGGGGACCGGGCAGCCGCGCGACCCCGCGAACGCCGTCGAAGGGCTCGTACGCCGTGCCGAACGCCTCACTCGGTCTGCCCCAGGCGCACGCCAGCAACGAGGCGTAGTCGAACGGGAAACCGTCGGCGGCCCTCGCCACCGGCGCCCGCTCCCGGTGCCCGGCCAGCCCGCCGAGCAGGGGGAGCGGCACCGGCACACCACTCTCCTGTACGACGGGCGGGCCCGAGCCCCGCCAGTGGGAGAGCGGCCAGTCGGGTACCAGCCGCAGCGCCACGTCCCGGCCCAGGAACGCCCTCGCCCCGTCCACCGAGCCCAGGATGTCCGCGTACAGCGTCGGCAACGGACCGGCCGACACCCCGCGTACGAACACCTCGTAGACGACCCGCCCGCCCGCCGGGGTCGCCTGGCCCCGGCACATCGCCCGGCACGGGTGGTCGTCGACGGGTTCGAAGCGCCAGCCGTCCCGGTCCACGGTGTGGCCCAGGGCCGCCAGATGGAACGCCATCGCCTGAAGACCGCCCTGGAGCATCAGGGTGCCCGGCATACAGGGGTCGTTCTTGAAGTGCCCCGCGAAGAACCAGTCGTCCGGCGAGAGCGGTGTCTCGGCCCGCAGATAGCCGCGGCCCCACGGGCCGCCGACCGGGTCGAACGCGGTCACCTCGTGGATCAGCCGCAGCCTCCCGTCGTCGAGCCGGGGCGGGCGGACATGGGCCGCCGTCGCCTCCCAGCCGGGGCCGAAACACTCCGCCGGCCTGCCCTGCGCCAGGGCCCGCACCCGGTCCGCGCCGAAGCGGGCCCGCTCGCAGCGCACCACGGGCGGGTCGAGCGGCAGTTCGTCGCCCGGCGCCCGCCCGGCGGGGTCCCACCGCACACCGCCGCCACCGGCGAGCTCCTCGGGCGTGAAGAACCCCGCCTGGCCCTCGCGGACACTGAGCCGCAGTTCACCCTCCACGTAGCAGTCGTAGTGGAAGAAGGCCAGCCGGACGCCGTCGTGCTCGGCGTGGCCGTCGATGTGGATCTCGTAGCACAGGGTGTCGCCCGCTTCCGGCGGCCCGCCGTGGTACGTCACCTCGCAGCCCAGCAACCGGTAGGCGCGCTCCCCCCGGTTGAGCAGGTCCACCCCCAGCCAGCTCAGCAGGAGCAGATCCGCCTGGCCCGCCTCGATGAGCATCCCGGGCGGCATACGTCCGGTGGAGTCCAGGTACCAGCTGTCGGCCCGGACATCGGTCTCCGTCCAGATCACCCCGTCGGTGCGCACCGGGCCGGGCGCGGCCAGCGCCGCCGGTACGGCGTCGATACCGGTGACCCGGTCCGCGAAGAGCATCGGCGGGCCCGGCATCCGGGTCTGTACCGCGTACGCGTCCTGCTCGGCGAAACGCGGGCCGAACAGCACGGAGATCTCCCGCGAGGCGAGATGCTCCAACTGCGCGCGGTCGAACTTCGGCCCCGGCCTGGGCGGTGGCGCGGACGCCCTGTCCGGCGGGGGAGCGGCGGCCCCGGACGCCGTGTCCGGCGGGGGAACGGTCGGGAACGCCCTGGGGGGCGTGGGCGGTACGGGGACGGGCCCGGCGGTCCGCAGCGCGGTGACGGCGAGGGCGGAGGTCCGCAGGAACCGCTGATGGGCCTCGACGTGCCCGGCGGTGATCTCCTGGTGCAGCGCGGCGACCCGCCGGCTCTGCCGCAGGACCGCGTCGAGGGCGCCCGCCGCCCGCGGGTCGCGCCCGTCCGAGCGTGCCCGCCGGGTCTCCGGCACGGGGCGCGGCTCCCCGGTGCCCGGTGCGGGCACGGCGGCGCGGCACGGGCCGGCCTCCCGGTCCGGCACCGGCGCCAGCTCGGGTGCCCGGGGCAGGGTCACCACCGCCGGCTCCGGCGACGGCACCACCGGAGGCGCGAGTACGGGCACGGTGACGGTGGGGCCGGGGCGCGGAACCTCCGTCGCGGCTTCCGCGAGCCGGGAGAAGAACCCGTCGGCCTGTACGGGCACGCCCGCGACGACGAGTTCCGCCACCGCCAGACAGGTTCCCCGCAGCCGGGTGTCCCCGGGCGCGTCCAGCGCGACGGCCACATGCTCACGGTCGCCGAGCACCCGCTTGATCCAGCCGGTGCACAGCTTGCGCGGCCCGTGCTCCACGAAGACCCGGACACCGTCCGCCCACGCCCGCTCGACGGTGGCCGCGAAGTCGATCGTGTTGAGGCCCTGCGCGGTGAGCGCCTCGGCGGCCCGCTCGGCCGTCGGCCGGTACGACCGGCCGGTGGCCCCGCTGTAGAACCGCACACCGGGCACGTCCACCGTAGGACGGCGGTGGACCGCACGCCACACATCGCGGACCTCCGCCAACTCCGGTGCGTGGGCGGCCATGTCGTAGTCCAGTTCGATCGCGCTGTCGGCGCCGATGTCCGCCACGACGGCCGCGCACGCCCGGGACTCCCCGCCGATGACACAGACCCCGGGAGCGTTCACCGCCATCAGATGGACCGCGGCCTCGCCGGCGAGCCGGGCACGGACCGTCTCCAGCGGCGCGCTGACCAGATGGCTCGACCAGTGACGGCCCTCGATGCCCAGCCGTTCCCAGTGGCGCCGCACCGCCCGCAGCTCACCGGTGAGTTCGGTCGTGAACAGACCGCTGTCCCGGGTGGCGTCGTACAGCCCCGCCGCGTCCGGCCAGGCACCCAGCGCCACCAGGGCGGCCGACTCGCCCGAGGAGTACCCGAGAGCCGCGTCCGGCCGGAGACCGAGCAGCTCACGGGTGAACACGGTGTGGTGGACGGCGAGTTCGGCGGCGCCCCAGATCTGGCCGAGCACCCCGTCGGCCGTCCCGGACCGCAGCCGTGCGCCGGTCGTCCCGTGCCGGGCACGGACGCCCGCGCCGAGCGACGGCAGCGCGAGCATCAGCTCGTGGCCCATACCGGGGTAGGCCGCCGAGCCGTTGGTGTACACGAACGCGGTCCGCCCCGTGACCGGCCCGTCCCGGTACAGCACATCGGCGGGCCGGGCGCCGCCCCCGGCCAGCCAGCGGCGGGCCGCCTCCGTCCGGTCCGCCAGCGTCTCGTCGTCGGCCACCAGCGCCAGCCGGGCCGGTCCGGCGACCGACTCCGCACCGGACTCCAGCGCGGCAAGCACCTCCCGGCGGTCGGCCCCGGAGAACACGTGCAGGCGGGGAGCCGGGCCCCGCAGCCACGGCCGGGCGTCCGCCGCGCGCAGCCGCACACTCGCGGCCGGCCCCTCCAGCGGTGTCACCGCGACCTTCGCGGTGTGCGCGCCGGCGGCGGTGTCCGCGGGAAGGCCCGGACGCGGCACCGCCCGGTGCTGGAGCGAGAGCGCCGCGACCGCGACGGAGACCAGCCCGTACGCGGCGTGCGCGCGCCCGAAGGACGACGCCGGGTCGAACACCGCGTCGGGCACGTCCCCGACGACCATGTCGGGCTCGTCGGTGGAGTCCTCGTCCAGCAGGGCGACGACCGTGTCACCGTCTCTGCGCGCGGTGTCCAGCGACTTGAGGACCAGGACGACGGCGGCGTCACCCGGCTCCGTCTCGTCGCCCAACTCCCGCCGGGCGTCGCGGTGCACCGCCTCGCACGACAGGTCGGTGGCACCGACGAGCGCCGCGTCCACCTCCCCCGACCGCAGGGCCCGTGCCGCGAGCTCCAGCGCCACCAGCCCCGACGCCTCCTCCGCCGACACCGCGAACCCCGGCCCGGCCAGGTCCAGTTGGGTACTGATCCGGCTCGCCACCAGATTCGGCAGGGTCCCCACCACACCCTCCGCCGTCACGGGCGGCAGGAACGCGTCCCGGGCGGGGCCCGCCGACCCGGGCGTGGCCGCGAGGCCCGCCCGCTCCAGCCAGTGGGGCACCCGCCAGCGGGCACCCGCCCGCGCCACCTCCGGGTCGACCCCCATCCCGACGACCACCATCGTCCGCTCCCGGGGCAACGACACCGGACGCACGGCCTCGCGCGCCGCCTCCAGCACCAGCAGTTGATGGCGCACCGTCCGGTCCAGGCCCACCGGGGGGAAACACAGGTCCGTCAGCTCCACCGCCACCCCGGCGGCGGGCCCGCGCCGCTCACCGCCCAGCACCGCCCGCCGGAAGTCCTCCGTACCGCTCCCGTCGCCCACCCGCGCGCCGACGGCGACGATCGCCACCGGCGTACGGCCACCCCGCGACTCCCTCACCCCGGCCGCCGGGACGGTCACGGCCGCGGCCGGTCGGCCCCGGCGCCGCCGTACGGCGGACACCGGATCACCGTCCGGAAGGTCCACCACCAGATGGGCGTTGGTCCCGCCGAACCCGAACGCGCTCACCGCAGCCCTGCGCGGCCCGGACCACGGCTCCGGCGCGGTCAGCACCCGCAGCGGCGTACCCGCCAGCGCCTCCAGCGGCCGGTGGGCGCCGAGCGTCGCCGGGCGGACCCCCGCGCGCAGCGCGCCGAGCACCTTCAACAGCCCGGCCACGCCCGCCGAGGCCAGCAGATGCCCCACGTTCGACTTCACCGAACCGATGGGCACGTCGTCACCGGCCCCGAAGACACGGGCCATGGCACGGGCCTCCACCGCGTCACCGACCGGCGTCCCCGTCGCATGGCACTCCACGAGCGACACGGTGTCGGGCGCCACGCCCGCCGTGTCGTACGCCAGGCGCATCGCCCGGATCTGACCCTCCTCCGCCGGGCTGATCAGCCCGCCGCCGCGCCCGTCGTTGGACAGTCCGGCACCGCGGATCACACCGAGCACCGGGAGCCGGGCGGCCCGCGCCTCGGACAGCCGCATCAGGGCGACGAACCCCGCGCCCTCGCCGTGTACCAGCCCGTCCGCGTCCCGGTGGAAGGGCCGGCTGCGCCCCGTACGGCTCGTCGCGGAGAGCCCGCAGAAGCCGACGTGCAGGAAGAGGGGGTCCGCCCGGCTGACCGCGCCGGCCACCATCAGGTCCGCCGTGCCGTCGTGCAGCCGGTCGCACGCCAGCTTGACGGCGTACAGCGACGACGCGCAGGCGGCGTCGAGCGACCACGCTCCCGCGCCCAGCCCGAGCGCCCGGGCCGCGAGCGTGGCGGGCAGCCCGGACGAGAAGCGGTTGAGGGCATGGGGGCGCGGCCGGTGTTCCCCGGTCAGCAACGCGTCGCGCAGCGGGGGCCGTTGGGCGGACAGCCAGACGTGCTCGGCGAGAGCCGCCCCGGTGGGGGTGGGATAGGACAGGTTGCCCAGCACCAGCCCCGCGCGTGGCTGCGCACCGTCGCGGCCCGCCTCCGTGAGGGCCTGCCGGACCCCGTACACGACCCAGTGGAAGAGCGGGTCCAGCGACAGGAGCCGCTCCGGCGGGATGAGCAGACCGCCGGGGTCGAAGACGGACTCGAACCCCCGCACGTACCCGCCGACATCGGTCCAGGTGCGGTCCAGGTGGTCGTCCACCGAGCCCATGGCCCAGCGGCGCGGCAGCCGCCACCGCTCCTCCGGGACGGACGACAGGCTGGAGCGCCCCGCGGCCACGTTGTCCCAGAACGTGTCCGGGTCGAGCGCGTCGGGAAGCACACAGCCCCGGCCGACGACGGCGATCGGTTCGAATTCCATAGGGGTCTCACTTCACGCTGCGGCGGGCTGATTCGGGCCGGGGGGGCGGGTGCCGGTGCGGCCGGGGGCCGGGGCCGGTCGGGAGGAAGCCGGTCGGGGAGGGGGCCGGTCGCGAGGCGCTCCGGCTCAGGAGGGGCGGCGGACGAGCTCCACACCGAGCAGTTCCAGCCGGACGCCCCCGTCGGCGTCGATCAGCGCCACATCGCAGCGTGCCCCCGTGCTGTGCGCCTTCCGGCCGCGCAGCGCACACCGCACCGTGCCGTCCACCGGACCGCGCCGGTACACCACGCACTCCGCGACCGCCATCGGCAGCGTCGCCGCACCGAGCGCCTCCCGCGCCCAGATCAGGGCGAGTTGGAGAGCGCCGTCGACCGCGGCCGGGTCGAGCGGCCGGATCCCGCCCGGCCAGCGCAGGGCGCGCACCCCCGCGACGGTCGCCTCGGCCCCGTGCTCCGAGACACCGAGCAGCGAGCGGACGCTGTGGAACCGGGGGCCGTGGAAGAGGCTCTCGCCGTCGTACAACTCGGCGCGCCCCAGCGGCTCAAGGCCGTCCGGAGCGGCCCACGCCGCCGGATCCGGCGCCCCGGCCCCGGTGTCCAGCACCGCCCGGAAGTGGGCCACCCCGCTCTCCCCGCGCAGCTCCGCCTCCAGCCCCGTCGTCGAACCGGCCGCACCCCGGCTGCCGTGCACGGTGAGCCGGTGGCCCCGGCCCGCCAGCTCGGGCAGTGCGCACTTCTGATACACCCTCAGATCCCGCAGGACGAGTGAACCGGCTTCCGGCAGCCAGGCGGTGGCCGCCCCCGCGAACCAGTCCAGCACCATCGCCACGGGCAGCACGGGAACCCCGGCCGGCGCGTGGTCGGCCAGCTGCGGCAGGCTGTCCCCCCGTACCAGCAGCTCCGCCCGACGCGGATCGCCGGCCGGGGACATCGCCGCCGGGTCGTCCCCGGCCACCAGGACGACACGGGCCTCACCGGCCGCGCCGTCCAGCTCGGCAGTGAAGGCCGCCGCCCCCTGCTCCAGCGGGATCAGCGGAACACCTGACCGGCCGAAATGCCCGGCCAGCGCGGGTGTGACCATGCCACCGTGCCACGGCCCCCACGCGACGCACCGCACCAGACAGCCGGGGCGGCGGGCCTGCTCCGCCGAAGCGACATGCCCCAGGACCTCGTTGGCCATGGCGTAGTCGCTCTGCCCCGCGTTGCCGAAGACGGCGGCCACCGAGGAGAACAGACAGATCACGTCCAGCGGATCGTCCGATGTCGCCGCGAGCAGCGCGCGCAGACCGTCCACCTTGGTCGACATCACCCGCTCGACCTGTTCGTCCGTCTTGTCGGCGATCCGCTTGTCGGCCAGGACTCCCGCACCGTGCACGACGCCGGTGACCGGCCCCCACACCTCGCGTACCTCGCGCAGCGCGTCCGCGACGGCGTCGCCGTCGCGGACGTCCACCTGGACGTACCGGACGGGGGACCCCGCCGCTTCCAGCGCCGCCAGCGTCGCCCGTACCTCGCGCGCGGCCAGGATCTCTCGGGCCCGCGCCGCGACCTTGGCGGGTGAGGGGTCCGCCGAGGCCCCGGCCGAGGCCGCGGCCGGGAGCCCGGCGAGCAGCCGGGTGAGCGCCGGTTCGTCGGTGGCCGACGCGAGCCCCGGAGGCTCTGGGGCAGGCGCCGTCCTGCCGAGCAGCGCGATGCGCGGTCGGTGCGTCCTGGCCAGGTCCAGCAGCGCGGCGGCGGTCACCCCGCGGGCCCCTCCGGTGGCCACGATCACGGACTCCGGGGTGATCCGCCTGACGTCGCCCCGCACCACCGGTGCCGGAACCGTCCGCGGGGTGGTGCGGGTACCGTCCGCGCGAAGACCCACCTCCGGGTCGGGGCCGCCTTCCAGCAGTTCGCGCACGATCGCCCCGGCGACCTCCTCGTCGCTCCGGCCGCCCCGCTCGCAGTCGACGGCCCTGACCGAGACGCCCGGCCACTCCTTCGCCGCGGTCCTGGTCAGCGCGGCGACACCGCCCAGCCACGCGCGGCCGGGTGCGTGGCCGTCGAGCCCGAAGTCGCCCCCGGTGTCCTGCACGGTCACGAACAGTCCGCCCCGCTCCGCTGCCTGTGCCGCCACCGCCCGCGCGGCGCGGAACACCGACCGGTGGACCTCCCGCGCGTGTTCCGGGGTGCCGTCGCCGGTCAGTCCGCCGAGGTGCACGACCGAGCGCGCGTCCCCGGGCACCTCCGCCACGGCGGTGGCGTCCACGCCGTACTCCGCCAGCTTCCGCACGACGAGGGCGGTGATGGCGTCGCCGTCGGCGTCCCCGCCCGCCACCAGGAGCGGCCCGTCCAGGAGCCCGGCCGTCGCCAGGCCGGACGCCGGGGACTCCACGGCACGCGTCACCAGCCTTGTCAGCGGGGGCGATTGACCCGGTCCGGCGCGCATGGCGGGGATCTCCGGGACCGCGGGCCCCTCCGGGACGGGGAGCACCTCCGGGACGGCGGGGCTCTCGGTGACGGCGGTGACAGCGGTGGCGGCGGCGGTCATGGCCGGGGAGCCCGGCGCCGGGGCTCCCGCGGGGCGGGCGGCCGTGGCGAGCGCCTCGACGATCTCGCGCAGCGTACGGAGCCTGCCCAGCCGGCCGATGTCTCCCGTCGCCAGGTCGCCCACCGTCCTGCGTACGGCGGACAGGATCTCGACGCGCTTGATCGAGTCGACTCCGAGATCCGCCTCCAACTCCATGTCCAGGTTGAGCATCTCGGTCGGATAGCCGGTGAGCCGGGCCACGACCGAGAGCAGCAGTTCCGCCAGTTCCGCCGCCGAGAGGGGGGCGCCGTCGCCCGCCGGTGCCGGAGGGGCCGCCGGGGCCGCCGGGGCCCGCTCCCCGGTATCGACGGGCGCGGGCGACGGCGCCTCACGGGGCCCAGCGGCGACGGCGGCGGGCACGGTCGCGGCTGGGGACACCACGGCGGGCACGGGGGCGGGAACGGCCACCGCCGCCGGGGGCGGGGAAGACGTCGTGGGCGCCGGGGCCTGCCGGAGTGCCGGAGGGCGGGGGAGCGGCATCGGTGGTGTGGGCGCCGGGGCACCGGACACGGGCCCGGCGCCCGGTGCCCCGAGCATCGCGGCCAGCGTGGTCTCGGTCATCCGCAGAAACGCCAGATGGCTCTCGGTCAGCATGCGTTGGCAGGCCGCGTGGGCCTCCGCCGTCTGCCGCTGGACGCTCTCCACCGCCGCGTACCACTCGGCGCCGACGGGGGCATCGGGCCCGGCGTCGTACGCCGCCTCGGCGCGGTACGCGGACTCAGGCTGGTAGGCGGCCCCGCCGCCGGTCGCGGTCGCTGCCGCGGATCGGTGCGCCCGCTCGGCTCCGTGTGCCGGCTCCGGTTCCCCGGCGGTGGCCGCCCGATGGGCCGGCGGCTCCGGTGCGCCGGCGGGGAGCGGGTGGTGTTCCGGCGCGGCCGGGTCCGGCAGCCGGGGTGCGGCGTCGGCAGCGTCGTCGGTGCGGGGCGGGTAGAGCTGACCGTAGTTGGCTCCGCTGATCTGCACGGTCATCCGGGGCTCGCGCTCCTTCGGTGTGGTTTCGGGCGCGGCGTACGGCGCCCAGAGGGGTTCGAGGTCCAGCGGGACGCCGCGTACGGCGAGTTCACCGAGCGCGGTGTGCAGGGCGCCGACCCCGCACCCGTCCCCCCGGTCCACGGGGACGGCCGTGTGCTCGCGGTCGCCCAGGATCCGGCCGACCAGTCCGGTCAGCGCGGCGCCCGCGCCGACCTCGACGAAGGTCCGCACCCCCGCCGCGTACATCGCCTCGATCTGCTCCTGGAAGAGCACGGGCGCGGCCGGATGGCCGGCGATCCGGCGCCGTACCTCGTCGGGCGAGGACGGATACGGCGCCGCGTCCGCGTTTCCGAACACCTCGATCCGGGGCTCCGTGACCGGGACGCCGCGCAGGAACGCGCTGAGCGGCTCCACGGCCGGGGCGACCAGCGGGCTGTGGAAGGCGGTCGACGCGGTCAGCCGACGGGTGGCGACACCCTCGGCCGCGAACGCCTTCCCGGCCCGCGCCACCGCCTCCGTCGTGCCCGAAAGCACCACCTGGAGCGGGGAGTTGAGGTTGGCCGGCCAGATGTCGCCGATCGCGTCGCGGTCCAGTACCGCCCGCACGTGTGCGCGGTCCGCCGCCACCGCCAGCATGGCGCCCGGTACGCCGGCCGCGTCCCGCATCAGCTCACCGCGTCTGCGGGCCAGCGCGATCAGTGTGCCGGCGTCCAGGGCGCCGGCACAGTGCAGCGCCACCAGCTCACCGAAGCTGTGGCCCGCCACGCAGTCCGGTCGCAGCCCGAGATCCCGCAGTACGGCCAGTGCGGCGAGCGCCTGCACCGCGAGCGCGGGCTGCGCCCACTCGGTGGCAGCCAACTCCGCCGCCTGCGCGGCGCGTTCCTCGTCGGTGAAGGCGGGCGGCGGGAACACCAGCCGGTGCAGGGGCCGGCCGCCGAAGTCCGTGCCGCCCAGCCGGTCCCACACGTCCTGGGCGGCCGGTGACAGCATCGCGAGGCCGGCGCCCATCCCGACGTACTGGGACCCCTGCCCCGGAAACAGGAACGCGAGACGGCCCGGCGCGGGCTCCCCGCACGCGTACCGCACACCGTTCGGTGCCGAGAACGCCGTGCCGGGCCGCTGCCGGATCAGTGTGAGCGCCCGCGCGTACTTCTCCCTCAGGTCCTCGGTGTCCGTGGCGACCACGGCCAGCCGCACCGGATCGGCCGGCGAGAACGCGCCGTGGCTCTCCCGCGCGAGCGCGGCCAGCGTACGGTCGCCGAACGTCTCCGTCGACAGGAGGCCGGACGGCAGCAGATCGGACGGCGACGCGCCACTGAACAGGACGAGTTCGCTCGGCGCGGAGCGGTGGCGCGCCGGCACCCGGGCCGGGGTGCCCGAGGGCACGTACTCCTCCAGCGTGACGTGGAAGTTGCTCCCCCCGAAGCCGAAACTCGACACCGACGCGCGGCGCGGATGGCCGGCGGGCCGCACCCACGGCCGGGCCTCGGTGTTGACGTAGAACGGTCCGTCCGGGGCACCGGCCGCCGGCGCCGGGCTGTCCACCTTGATCGTCGGCGGCAGCACCTTGTGGTGCAGGGCCATGACCGCCTTGAGCAGTCCGGCCGCGCCCGCCGCGCACTTGGTGTGGCCGATCTGCGACTTGACCGACCCGATCGCGCACCACCGCGCGTCACCGCCTCCCGGAGTCCCGAACACCTCGCGCAGCGCGGTCAGTTCGGCGGCGTCCCCCGCCTTCGTACCGGTCCCGTGGGCCTCGACCAGCTCCACGGTCCGCGGACCGTAGCCCGCCTCCTCGTAGGCGCGGCGCAGTGCCCGTGCCTGACCGTCCGGAAGCGGCGCGTAGATCGCCGTACTCCTGCCGTCCGACGAGGTACCGATGCCGCGGATCACCGCGTGGACGCGGTCGCCGTCCCGCTCCGCGTCCGACAGCCGCTTCAGTGCGTACATGACGACCGCCTCGCCCAGCATGGTGCCGTCGGCGGCGTCGGAGAACGGACGGCAGTCACCGGTACGGGAGAGCGCCGGCGTCTTGGAGAAGCACAGGAACATGCCGATGTCGTTCCCGGTGTCCACCCCGCCGCTGATCACCATGTCGGCGCGCCCGAGCGTCAGTTCGCCGACCGCCGTGGACAGGGCCGCCAGGGAGCTGGCACAGGCGGCGTCGGTGGTGTGGTTGGTGCCGTGCAGGTCGAACCGGTTGGCGATCCGCCCCGCGACGACATTGCCGAGCAGACCGGGGAAGGTCGACTCCTGCCACGGGCTGAAGTGCCCGGAGATCCGGTCGCACACGGCTCCCGCCTCGGCCTCGGTGAGACCGCTCTCCCGCAGTGCCTTCAGCCACACCGGGCGGTGCGCCCGCCCGTACATGTGCGGGAGCAGTTCCAGGGAGGCCGCGCCGAGGACGACTCCGACCCGGTCCCGGTCCAGGCCCGGCAGACCACCGGCGTCGGTCAGCACCTGGTCGGCGACCATCAGGGCGAGCAGTTGGGCGGTGTCCGTCGCCGGCAGCGTGGCGGGCGGCACCCCGTACGCCATCGGGTCGAAGTCCACCTCGGGCAGGAAGGCGCCGCGGCGGCAGTACGTCTTGTCGGGGGCGGCCGGGTCGGGATCGTAATGGTCCGTCAGCAGCCAGCGACCGGGCGGGACTTCGGTGATCAGATCACGGCCGCCGGTCAGGATCCGCCAGTAACCGGCCGCGTCCGTCGCGCCGGGCACCAGGGCGCCGACACCGACCACGGCGACCGGCGTCTGCCGATGCCCCCGGACGCCGGCCGACGCCGCGTCATGTCCGCTCCGCGCGGCGGTGGTTGGCACCTCCGGGGTGCCGGGGCCGCTCATGCCAGCCCGCGCGGCACATAGGCGAACGCCTCGGAAGGCAACGGAACTCCGTAGGTGCGCAGTTGATGGGCGCGGGTGAGCACCGCCGCGCCTTCGAGCAGATTGAGGGCGATCTGCACCACTGACCGGTTCGCCGGTTCCGCCAGGAAGGTGCCCGCGACCCAGCGGTTGAACGCGCCCGTCGCCGGACCGCACCAGATCTGGTAGTCGGTACGCCGGGCCGTCTCGCCGGTGATCGCCCACCGGCTGGAACTGCCCAGGTACCAGCGGAAGACCAGCGCCATACGGTGCTTCGGATCGGCCTCGGCGCGCGTGATCTCCGAGGGGTCGCGCCGCTCCCAGAACGCGCGTGTGTGCTGCCAGATCTCGTCGAACGACGCGCGCAGCACGTTCTGTTCGAGCACGGCCCGCAGCGCGGGCGGAATCTCCTCCAGCGACCCGTGGGCGAGGTAGGCGGCGTGGAGCCTGGTGGCGCGCTGCGCGAACATCGTTCCCCGGGACAGGACCTGGAGCGTGACACCCAGCTCGAACATGTCCGCCGCGGGTGCCATCGCCACATCGGCGACATCCGCCTCGCAGAGCATCGCCTTGGCCTCGTCGGACAGACCCGCCTCGGTCGCCGTCTGGTTCACCGACCCCGTGACGACGTAGGACGCGCCGAGGGCGAAGGCGGCGCCCACCGCGGCCGGGGTGCCGAGCCCGCCCGCCGCGCCGATCCTGACCGGCCGGTGGTAACCGAACCGGTAGCAGAGCGCGTCGCGCAGCAGGCCGATCCTCGGCAGCAGGGCCGACAGCGGCCGGTTGTCGGTGTGACCTCCGCTGTCGGCCTCCACGGTGATGTCCTCGGCCACCGGTACCAGGCCCGCCAGCCCGGCCTCCTGCGGTGTCAGCTTCCCCCGGCCGACGAGCAGGTCCAGCAGCCCGGCCGGGGCGGGCGACAGGAATCTCTCCGCCACCTCGGGCCGGGACACCTTGGCGATGATCCGCGTACGCCGGACGATCGAGCCGTCGGCCCCGCGGCGCAACCCCCGGGCCGAGCAGAGCACGACGGCCGGGGTGAGCTCCATGAACGCCGACACCGAGATCCGGGGCACACCGCAGCTCAGCAGCAGTTCGGCGACGCGGAACTCCAGCGTCGGCTCCGCCGGTGAGTGGATGAGGTTCACGCCCCAGTTCGAACGCGACCGCAGCTCGCCGGCCAGCGCGCGTACCGCCCGTTCCACCTCGGCGTACGCCAGCCCCCCGGCGCCGAAGAACCCGAGCATCTCCGCCCGCGCCATCGCGGACACCATCCGGGTGGTGGCGATGCCGTTCGCCATCTCGCCCGCCACATACGGGAACCGGACCCCGTGCGCCTCGCAGAAGGTACGCCCGCCGAGCCACTCGGGGTACAGCGGCGGCAGCGTCCCGAGCACCGGGCCGTCCGGCACGGGGCCGGCCGCGACCCCGAGTTCACGGCCGGTCGGCCCGCAGACGATGTGTACGGGTTCCCGGATGCGCCGGGCCCTGGCGGCGATCCCCTCGGGGGAGAAGACCGGCGGCGAGGCGGCGGGGGCGGCGGGGGCGGAGAGGACGGACACGGAGGACTCCAGGGAGAGGAGATGCGCGGGTCAGACGTGGCGGACGGAGGAGGACGCGGCGGCCGGCGAGGGCCCGGCGGTCGGCGAGGGCCCGGTGGGGTCCGGGCACGTCGCGGCCAGACCGGACCACAGATGGTCGATGTCCACCCGGTGGGAGGCCGCCGACGGCCCGAACAGGGTCCGGACACGGGTGTCGTCGAAGCGCCGCCGGTGGGTCAGATAGGTCGTCAGGTCCGGATAGCAGTCCACCAGCGCCTCCAGCGCGGACGGGTCATCCGGCTCATCGGCGACCAGCTCGATGGACAGCCCGACCAGCCGTTCCAGCAGGGTCGTGATGGTCGGCACGGGCACGTCCCGGTCGTGGACGACGTGGTACGTGTCGACCCCGCCCGAAGGCGTACGGCCGGCCAGCCGCAGCATGATCCCGGCCGCGTGGTCCACCTGAAGCAGGTTCAGCCGGCCGTCCGCACGGCCCACCAGCCGGACGCGGGGACGGCCCTCGGGGTCCTCAGAGCCGCCGGGACGGCCCGGACCGGCGGTGCGTCGCGCGTCGCGCAGGATCCGCTCCACCACCTGGAGCGGATGCGCGGGCAGGTCCGGGTGCGGCGGCAGGTCCGTGACGAGGATGCTCGGCCGCAGCACCACGACCGGGCGGCGGTGCTCGCGCGCCCACGCGTGGATCAGCACCTCCGCCTCGTACTTGGAGCGTTCGTAGGCGTTCTCGAATCCGTACGAGTCGTCCAGCTCGTCCTCGTACGCCACCCCTTCACGCCGGCTCCCGGCGACGAACGCGGTACTCACGTGGTGGACCACGGGTCTCTCACGTCCGGCGGCGGCCAACTCCAGTACGTGCCGGGTTCCTTCGACATTGGTCCGCCGCAACTCGGACAGGTCACCCGCCAGGTTGATGCTGCCCGCGCTGTGCCAGATCGTCCCGAGACCGTCGGCCAGCTCCCGGAACGCGCGCCGGGAGAGCCCCAGTCCCGGGTGCTCCAGCTCGGTCTCCACCACCCGCAGCCGGCCGGGGAGCCCGGCGAGAGACGCCTCGGGCAACCCGGTCAGTGCGAGGAACCGGGTGATGCGGTGCAGCGCGTCACCCGACCCGGCGTGGACCAGGACCGTCACCGACCGGTGCGTGTCGAGCAGCCGGCGCAGCAGGCGCAGCCCGAGGAATCCGGTGGCGCCGGTGAGGGCGACGTGCATGACCTTGGCTCCAAGGGCTCCGGAAGGGACAGGACGGCGACCGCGCGTGCGAGGGCGGGAGCGCCGGGGCCGTCGCGACGGCCGTGGAGGCGGGACGCGGTGGCTGTCCCGCAGCGCGGCATGACACCCGCGGTGGCGGTGTGCGCGGCCCGGCTCGCCCGGTCGGTCCGGTACGAAGGGCGGCCGCCGCTCGTCCGGTTCCTCCGGCCCCGCCGGGGGTGCTCAGGCCCGCTGCCGGGCTTGATGACCACTGGCGCACGGCACACAGTGTCAGACGGCGGACGGTGATGAAGCCCCCGATTCCACCCGCTCACCCGAATGCAGTACCGGTGTGGTGGCGGGGGGTGGCCGGTGGTCCTCCGCCGTGAGCTGGGGCGCCGTGCGGGCGTACGCACCGGGAGCGGTCGGGACCGGGCCGGGCCGCCCGGCGGACCATCCCCCTTTCGGGTGACCTCGCGAGTGACGGCCGGCAGCCGGTCCCGGTGGGGCTGGAGGGGAGCGCGTACACGGGGCCCCGCGGGCGGGAATCGCCGCTCACCGCGGCCGGATATAAACCGTACGCAACCAAGCGGGGTGACGGCCGGTTTCGTCACGGCCCGGCCCCGCCCGCACGCCCCTTGGCACGAACTGGAGCCGACCCGATGCCCGTGTCCGATCCGCCAGCCGGCCCCTCGGCCCGTACCCCGGCCCGCGAGTCGGTCCGCCCATCTGCCGGTCCGGGGCGGCCCGAGGCGTCTCCCGGTAACCCCTTCCACTCGGTCGACCGCGCGTTCCTCGACCTGGAGCGCCGTCACCCCGACGTCCGGTGGGACGGCGGCGGCGTCGCGTATCTGAGCGGTCCGCCGCCGAGCCTGGCGGACTTCCGCGCGTACGTGGGCTCACGCCTGGGCCGGCTGCCCCTGCTGATGAGCCGGATCGAGGGCGGTTCACGGCGTCCCCGCTGGCTCCCGGACGCGGACTTCGCCCTCGAACGGCACGTCCACGAGGTGGTCGCGGACGGACCCGGCGGGTGGGACACGGCCCTGCGCACCGCGCTCGACGCGCCGTTCACGCCCGGCGCGCGCTGGGGTCTCTGGCTGGTCCACGGCCAGGTGCCCGACGCGTACGCCGTCTGCTACCGCTTCCACCACGTCTGCCAGGACGGTTCGGCCGCCGCGATGACGTTCCGCACCGTGCTGGGCGAGGGGGAGCCGTCGGCCCGCCCGGTGCCGGGGGAGGGCCGCGTGACCGGTCTGCCCCGGCGGGTCGGTACGGCGGTCGGGCTGGCCACGAAATTCCTGGCCGGCTCCCTCTCCGTTCGCTCCCGGCGTCCCTCCGTCCCCTTCGTGCCCACGGGAGAGCGGCGGCTGTGGCGGGGCCGCGTACCCGCGGACACCCTGCGCCGGATCGCCGCGCCCCACGGCGGATCGGCCCACGACGTCCATCTGGCCGCGCTCGCCGGGGCGTTGGCGGCCTGGTCGGCCCGGTCCGGCGTACCGCTTCCGCGGGTGAGGGCGCTGCTGCCCGTGGACGCCCGGCGCCCGGACGAGGAACAGACCTGGGGCAACCGCTGCTTCGCCCTGCCGCTGGACCTGCCCGTGCGCGCGGCCCCGGCACCCGGGACCGGACCTCATGACGAGGGCTCACCCCTGTGGCGACTGGAGCACGTCATGGCCACGACCCGCAGGCTGCGGGGCGAGACCTGGCGGCAGGCCGTCCAGGACCTGGTGCGGTACATGCCGGACCGTCCGACCGCCTGGTACCTGCGGAGGATGCTCTCCCCGCGCGTCACCGACGTCATGGCCACGTCCATGCCGGTCGCCGACAAGGGAAGTCTGGGGAACGGCCAGGTGACGGGCGTCGCCCTGCTCCCCCTCCTGGTCCCCGGACACCTCTTCGGAGTGGGGCTGTCGTACTTCGGCGACTGGGCCGAGACGTCCTTCGTTGCCGACAGTGCCCTGCCGTCCGGGGAGACGCTTCCGGATCTGTGGGAGCGGGCCGTGCGCGAACTGGAGCGAGGATCCACGCCGATGTGAAGACCACGCCGGCAACGCGTGCGGCGCAGCCGCCCGGTCACCGTTTCCCCCGCGCCGTCCGCTCGTTGGGAAAGGGCGGACCGTTTCCCCGGAGAGTGGCAGGCCGGTTCCGCCGGCCGCCGGAAGACACCCACCGCTTCCGTGGCCACCCCGAAGACCTCGCACCACGGCACCACGGAGCAGCGCGATGGACGTCGCAGATGTGCACCACTCCTACCGGCAGCGCGCCGTCCTACGGGGCGTCGACCTGCGGCTGCGGCCAGGGGTCCTCGCCGGCGTCGTCGGGGAGAACGGCGCGGGCAAGACGACACTGCTGAGGATCCTCGCCGGCGAACTCCGGCCGGACCGGGGCTCGGTGCGCCACAGCGGCAGGTTCGGCTACTGCCCGCAGTCCGTGGTCCTGGACGACTCCTTCACCGTCCGCCAGCACCTGGACCTCTTCCGGCACGCCTTCGGACTGGCGGATCTGCGGCGGGCCGAGGAGGTGATGGAGACCCTGGCCTTCACCGAGTACCTCGACCAGCGCGCGGGGCTGCTCAGCGGCGGCTCACGGCAGAAGCTGAACCTCACCCTGGCCCTGATGCACGACCCGGACGTACTCCTGCTCGACGAGCCCTACCAGGGCTTCGACTGGGAGACGTATCTGCGCTTCTGGGAGCTGGCGACCCGGCTGCGCGACGCCGGGCGCTCGGTGCTGGTGGTCTCCCATCTGGCGTACGACGTCGAGAGGCTGGACCAGCTGTGGCGGCTGGAGGACGGGCGCCTCCACCTCCGGGACCGGTGCGCGGAGGCGGCGGCATGAGACGGCACTGGTCCCTGTTCGTCACGGCCTCCCGGTACGCGCTGATCGGGCACGCCCGCAACCGGTTCGCCATGCTGCTGGTCGTGGTCTACATCCCCGTGTGGATCGCCCTGGCCTATGTCACCATTCCCGACCGCGCGGCGCCGTTCCGGCTGCGGGCCACGGGGGAGGTGCTGACGCCGCCCGGCAATCACCTCACCCAGATCACCGGCGCGCTCAACGCGGTCACCCTGATCGCCGGGTTCATGATGTTCGCCGCCACCTTCACGGGCGGCGCCTTCGACCGGCGCCTGGCCATGGCGGGGTACCCCCGTCACCACCTGGTACTCGCCAAGCTCTCCGCGCTCACCCTGGTCTGCGCGGCCGTCGCCGCGTACGCCACGGTCGCCGCCGGCTTCGCCTGGTCGCCCCGGCAGCCCCTCATGCTCATGGCCGCGCTGTTCTGCGCCGCCCTGACCTACGGCGCGCTCGGCGTGGTCTTCGGCTCGGTGCTCCGCCGAGAGGTCGAGGGCATGTTCGCCATTCTGATGATCAGCATCATCGATGTCGCCCTTCAGAACCCCCTGTCCAGCTCCGGGTCGGACAGCGCCGTCGTCCGCTTCCTGCCGTCGTACGGAGCCGTACAGGCCGGCATGTCCGCGGCCTTCTCCACCGCGCCGGTGGCCGAGGGTCTCGCGATCCAGCTGCTCTGGCTCCTGGCGGCGGCGCTGGCCGCGTTCACCGTCTTCCGCCGGCGTACCCGCGACGCGCTCCCACCGGAACGGAAGCGGCGCGTGCCGGACCGATCAGGTCGGGGTGCGGACACGGACGCGGGGGCCGGCGCGGACACGGGTGCGGGGGCCGGCGCGGTCGCGCGGCCCGTACGGCCCAACTGACCAGCCGGCCACCCCCGTTCGCCCCGTCGCCGCGTGACCTGCGGGAGGCGGAGATCGTTCTGGAACCGGGCGCCGATCCGCCGCCCGACCACCAGTTCCCACGCAAGGAGCACGCCCCCATGACCCTTTCCCGCACCGTCCGGAGCACGGTCCTCACCACCGCTCTCGTGTCCGCCGCCGCCCTGGCCCTCCCCGCTCCCGCACAGGCGCAGGCGGCTCCGCTGCCGCCGGCGTGTCAGGAAGCGCTGCTCACCACCCTCGACAAGTTCCCCGTCGCGGACTTCACGGTTCCCGACAAGGTCCAGAGCGGCATGCTGGACGAGGTCGGGAGCCTGACCGAGGCCGACCAGCGGGCCTTCACCGAGAAGGCGTGCGCGGCCTGGAACACCTGGGCCGACAGGAACGGCCAGGCGGTGGCCACGGACCTGGACACCCGCTACCGGAACGCAGCCGGGCCGGTGTGCAGCAAGTTCACCACCTCCGCCATCGGGACGATCAAGAAGTACGCCCCGAACGTTCCCGCCGAGACACGGGAGCTGGAGAAGGTCGCCAAAAAGGTCTGGCAGAACGTGATGGGGAAGCTCTCCGTGGAGGCCACCAACGCCGACTGCCGCCGGGCCTACAACGGGGTGAAGACAGGCTGGTAGCCGGCCCGGTCGGACATCGTCCCCCGTCCGCCTCGGGCCCCGCGTTCCGTGGGCGGGGCCCGGGACCGGGCGGGGGCCGTGTCCGTGCCGTCAGGAAGGGGCCTGGACGAAGTCCTTCGTACGGATCGTGGCGAAGGAGACCACACCGGCGACGAGGGCGATGAACGCCGCGATCAGGAGGATCTCGTTCAGGCCCGCGGTGAAGGCCGCCGTGGCGAGGTCCTTCACGGGTGCGCGGACCTCCGGCGGAAGTGACCCGAGAGCCTGGGTCACCGTGCCGGACTGGACGGCGGTGGAGATCTGCGGGCCGAAGTCACCGACACCGGGGATGGCACCGATGTGGTCGGTCACATAGGACTTGACCTTGCTGGAGAACAGGGTGCCGAGCAGCGCGATGCCGGTGGCGATACCGATCTGACGGAACGTGGAGTTGATGCCGGACGCCATGCCCGCGTGGGCCGGCTGGACGACACCGACGGCGGTCGACGCCAGCGGCGGGTTGACCAGGCCCAGACCGGCTCCGGACATGATCATGCCGGGGATCAGATGCGTCCAGTCGCTGGAGGCGTTGAGGCCACGCATCCACAGCAGCCCACCGCCGATCAGCAGCAGACCCGGTCCGATCAGAAACCGCACCGGCATCCTTGAGGAGAGCCGTCCGGAGATCGTGGACACCACCAGGATGCCCGCGGAGATCAGCAGCAGCCGCACACCGGCGCCCAGGGCGCTGTATCCGAGGACGTCCTGGAGGTAGAGCACGAGGTACAGCAGCATCGACAGGATCGAGGCGCTGAGACCGAAGGCCGCGACCAGCCCGCCGGTGAAGGTCGGCTTCCGGAAGAGCGACAGGTCGAACATCGCCTGAGCGGTCCGGGACTCGACCACCAGGAAGGCGATCATCAGGACGAACGCCGCGGTCAGACACGCGATGACGACGGGGTCGGAGAACGAATCGTGGCTGGACTGGATGAGCGCGTACACCAGGCTCGACAGGGCGGCGGTGAAGAGGACGAAGCCCGGCCAGTCGGGGTGCCGGGCCCCGGGCTGGCGGGACTCGGCGACCTTGACCAGGGTGATCGCGACGGCGATCGCGCCGATGGGCAGATTGACGTAGAAGATCCACTCCCAGGACAGCCCCGTGGTGAGCACACCGCCGAGCAGGGGCCCGACAGCCACCGCGAGTCCGGTGATCGTGCCCCAGATACCGAAGGCGACACCGCGGTCCTTGCCGCGGAACGCGTCCGCGAGCAGGGCGAGTGAGACCGAGAACATGATGGAGCCGCCGACCCCCTGGATACCGCGGGAGAGTTGCAGCATCAGCGGGCTGCCGGCGAGGCCGCAGAGCAGCGAGGCGAGACTGAAGATCGCCAGCCCGATCACATAGAGCTTCTTGCGGCCGTACATGTCGGCCAGGCTGCCCGCGGTGAGCAGCAGGGAGGCCAGGGTGAGGGAGTACGCGTCGACGACCCACTGGAGGTCGGAGAAGCTGGCGTGCAGTGACCGCTGGATGTCGGGCAGCGCGACGTTCACGATGGTGATGTCCAGCAGCAGCATGAACGTGCCGAGGCAGACGGCGGTCAGCGTCCACCACTTGTTCAGCGCGGTCGGGGTGCGGCCGGCCCGGCGTTCGCCGCGATGGCGCTCGTGCGGGCCGGTTCCGGAAGCGCCCGCGGCGCGGGGCGGACGGGAGCCGTCCGGCTCGTTCTCAGGCATGGTCATTCCCTCTTCTCGGCCCGACGGGCGTGCCCGTCCCACCGACTATCCCCTCCGGGTGCCTCCGGCCGTCCGCCCGTCGCGGGCCAGCCGGGCGAATGTGAGCCGTGGCATCACCGGATCGGGTGACGGCCTCCGTTTCGGCCGACCGTGAACCGGACGCGGGGCCTGTTGATCATGTACGCGACGAGGTCCGGCCCCCGCCGGTGGCCGGGCGGGTCGGGCACTACTGTCGCGGGATGGTCCGACACGATGCCCTCAGCGCCACCCGCGACGCCTATGACGCCGCTGCCGTCACCTACGCGCAACTGTTCAGCGACTCCCTGCGCGACAGCCCCCTCGACCGCGCGGTCCTCGGGCACTTCGCCGAGGTCGTCGGCGCGGGCGGTGGGGGCCGGGTCGCGGACCTGGGCTGCGGACCCGGTCACATCACCGCGCACCTGGGCGAGTTGGGGCTGTCCGCGTTCGGTGTCGACGCCTCACCGGTGATGATCGAACTGGCCCGGCAGGCACATCCGGGCCTGCGGTTCGACGTGGGGTCGATGACGGAGCTGGACATCGCCGACGGCGCGCTGGACGGCGTACTCTCGCGCTGGTCCGTCATCCACACGCCGCCGCCGGAACTCCCGGCCGTCCTGGCGGAGTTCCACCGCGTGCTGGCACCCGGCGGCCACCTGCTGATCGGCTTCTCGGCGAGCGAGGACCCGTCGCACCCGACACAGGTCTTCGACCACGCGGTGGCACCGGCCTACCGCTGGTGTCCCGACCATCTGGCCGCGCTGCTCCGCGAGTCCGGCCTGTCCGAGCTGACCCGCACGCTCCGCGAGCCCCAGCCCTCGGACAGACGCCAGTTCCGCGAGGTCCAACTGCTCGCCCGCAAGGCCCGACTTGATCTTTGACCCCGAGGACCCGTTCGGTCCTCGGGGTCAAAGATCAAGTCAGTGCACCGGCTCGGTCACCGTCCCGAGGTGTCTCGTGAGCGAACGGCCGTCGCGTGTCAGGGGCGGCTCGTCAAGTAGCCGCCCATGGAGGTGAAGTACTCCGTCGCCGCCAGCTCCCGGCCGTCCTCGGTCCGTACCCGGGTGATGGCCAGGCCGTGGTTGCGGCCGGTGCGGGCGTCGGATCCGGCGACGATCACCACGCCCTCGCCCTCGCGGTAGAAGATACGGCCGGGCGTACCGCCGTAGCGGCCCTCGGACACCACCGCGGCGAGGACTTCGAGCCGCCCGCCCTTGTGGAAGGTGAAGGCGCTGGGGTACGGCTCGGACTGGGCGCGGACCAGGCGTTCGAGGTCCTCGGCCGGCCAGTTCCAGTCGATGCGGATGTCCTCGGCGGACCGCTTGTGGAAGAACGTGGCCTGCGAGCGGTCCTGCTTGGTGAACTCCGTCTGCCCGGCGGCGATGAGGCCGAGCGCGCCGACGGTCACCGGCGCGATGAGGCCGACGGTCTTGTGGAAGAGGTCGGTGGCGGTGTCCGCCGGTCCGACCGGGACCGACTCCTGGCGCACGACGTCGCCGGCGTCGAGCTCGTCGTCCATCATGTGCGCGGTGACGCCCACTTCGGACTCGCCGTTGATCAGCGCCCAGATCAGCGGGGAGAAGCCGGCGTACTTCGGCAGCAGCGAGTCGTGGACGTTCAGCGTGCCGTGCCGGGGGAGGCCGAAGATCCGCGGGGGGATCCAGGTGCGCCAGTTGTTCGCCACGATGATGTCCGGGTCCGCCTCCTTGAGGCGCTCGAACAGCTCCTCGTCGTCGGGGCGGTTGCGGATCAGTACCGGGACGCCGTGCTCCTCGGCGAGGTCGGCGACGGAGTCGCTCCAGATCTTCTCGTACGCGTGCTCGCTCTTGGGGTGTGTCACGACCAGGACCACGTCGTGCTCGGACTCCAGAAGGGCTTGCAGGGTGCGGTGCCCCCAGGTCTGGTAACCGAACATGACGACCCGCATGGGGGTTCCTCCTCAGAGCAGGGAATGACCGAGGGTAGTTAAGCAAGGCTTACCTTAGTTTGCAACTGCCCGATTTGGCGGCCCAGTCGGAGCGTGGTGCCCCCGCCCGGCCACTCGACAGCCGTCAGGGATTAGCTTAGGCTCACCTAAGTTTCGGGTGGGGTCGCTTTCTCTGCGTGCCCACCTTTCGTATGTCCCACCTGCCCCCCACGCCTGACAGGCGGCTTCCCCGTATGAATGGGAGTGACATGTCACAGGTTCTTCCTGGCGACGCAGCACCGGTCTACGACCTCATCGGCATCGGCTTCGGGCCGTCCAATGTCGCGATGTCGATCGCGGTCAGCGAGCACAACGCACGCGTCGGCAGGCAGGAGTCGGTCACCGCCCACTTCTTCGAGCAGCAGCCGTCCTTCGGCTGGCACCGCGGCATGCTGATCGACGACGCGACCATGCAGGTGTCCTTCCTGAAGGACCTGGTGACGCTCCGGAACCCGACCAGTGAGTTCAGCTTCCTCTGCTACCTGCAGAGCAAGGGCAGGCTGATCGACTTCATCAACCACAAGAACCTCTTCCCACTGCGGGTGGAGTTCCACGACTACTTCGAGTGGGCGGCGGCCAAGGTCGACGACATGGTCAGTTACGGCCACGAGGTCGTCGGCGTCACCCAGGTGGTCCGCGACGGAGCCGTCGAGTACCTGGACGTGACGGTCCGCTCGGCCGAGGGACTCGCGGTCCACCGGGCCCGTAACCTCGTCATCGGCTCCGGGCTGCGCCCGCAGATGCCGGAGGGCGTCGAGCGCGGCGACCGTGTCTGGCACAACTCCGAACTCCTCAAGAAGGTCGACGCGATCGAGGGCACCGCACCCTCCCGGTTCGTGGTGGTGGGCGCCGGGCAGAGCGCCGCCGAGAACGTCGCCTACCTGCACCGCCGTTTTCCCGACGCCGAGATCTGCGCGGTCTTCTCCCGCTACGGCTACAGCCCCGCCGACGACAGTGCCTTCGCCAACCGGATCTTCGACCCCGAGGCGGTCGACCAGTACTTCGCCGCCCCCGAGGACGTCAAGGGCCGGCTGATGGGCTACCACGGGAACACCAACTACTCCGTGGTCGACATCGACTTGATCGACGACCTCTACCGCGAGATGTACCGGGAGAAGGTCCTCGGTACCGAACGGCTGCGCTTCCTCAACGTGTCCCGGCTGGTCGACGTGAAGGAGACGCCGGACAGGGCCCGTGCCACGGTCAAGTCCCTGGTCACGGGTGAGGAGTCGTTCCTCGACGCCGACGTCGTGGTCTTCGCCACCGGTTACGGCCCCGCCGACCCGGTCGGCCTCCTCGGCGAGGTCGCCGACCGCTGCCTGCGGGACGACGAGGGCCGCGTCCGCGTCGAGCGCGACTACCGGGTCGCGACCGACCCCGGCCTGCGCTGCGGCATCTACCTCCAGGGCGGTACGGAGCACACGCACGGCATCACGTCGTCCCTGCTGTCCAACACCGCGATCCGGGTCGGCGAGATCCTGGACTCACTGCTCGGCCGAGGCGTCAAGTCCGTGTCGGGCGTGGCCCGTCAGGTCGCCGACGGAACAGGCAGCGCCGCCCGCTGAGGGGCCGCCGGTGGGGGCGCGAGACGCCCGACCGGCCGTGCCACCCGCGTAGATCAAAGGGATAACGTACGTCGACATGAGCACGACTGCAGTGGAGCGCCCGCTGCCCAGGGGCGGAGCCGCGGCCCGCGGGCACCGTGGCACGGGACTGGGCGCACTGATGGTGATCCTCCTGATCACGGGGGTGGTCTCGCTGGCCGTCGGCGCACGCGCGCTGAGTCCCACCGAGGTCTGGCACGGGCTGTTCGCGGCGCCGGACGCCGATCAGCGGCTCACCGAGATCAGGCTCATCGTGCGGACCGTGCGTGTCCCCCGGACGGTGCTCGCGATCGTGGCGGGTGTCGCCCTGGGGATCGGCGGGGCGCTGATCCAGGGGTACACGCGCAACCCGATCGCGGACGCGGGCCTGCTCGGGGTGAACTCCGGAGCCTCGTTCGCCGTGGTGACGGCGATCGCCGTGTTCGGGTTCACCAACCCGTTCCACTACGTCTGGTTCGCCTTCCTGGGTGCGGCCGTCGCCGGTGTCGTCGTGTTCGGCCTCGCGAGCATCGGCAGAGGGGCCGGCAACCCGCTCACACTCGCGCTGGCGGGGCAAGGGGTGACGGTGTTCCTCGCGGCGATGACCACGGCGATCTCCCTGTCGGACCAGAAGTCGCTGAACGCGCTCCGGTTCTGGAACTCGGGCTCGGTCACGGGTGTCGGATTCGACGTCATCTGGCCGGTGACCGCGTTCGTCGCGGCCGGCCTGGTGCTCGCGCTGACCACACTGCCCTCCCTCAATCTGCTCAACCTGGGCGACGACGTGGCGCGCGGGCTGGGTGTGAACATCGCGCTGAGCCGGACGGTCGGCATCCTCGCCATCACGCTGCTGGCGGGAGCGGCGACGGCTGCGTGCGGTCCCATCGCCTTCCTCGGTCTGATGGTGGCCCATGTGGCCCGCTATCTCACGGGACCCGACTACCGCTGGCTGGTGCCGTACGCCGGTCTGCTCGGAGCCCTGATCCTGTTGGTCTGCGACATCGTGGGGCGACTGGTGGTGCGGCCGGGCGAGTTGGACTCGGGCGTCGTCGTCGCCCTTCTCGGAGCCCCGTTCTTCGCGGTGCTCGTGTGGCGAGGAAAGTTCAAGAGCGCATGAGTGGCGGCGGAGTCGGGACGACGGGCGCCGGAACGGGCCCCGGAGCGAACGGCGGGAAGGCCGGGAAGGTCAGGGACGCCGGGGAAGCCGGGAGGGGCGTCGCGCCGGACGGCGTCCCGGACGCGGGTGGACACTCTGTCGCGCCGGGCGTACGGCTGGGCCGGCTCTCCTTCGTCTGGCGCCCCTGGATGGTGCTGGTCACGCTGGTGCTGGCGGCGGCGACCTTCCTGGTGTTCTGCGTGTCCATCGCGGTCGGCGACTTCCCCATCGGGCTGTCCCGTGTGATCGCCACGATCCTCGGCCGGGGCGAGCAGGTCGACGAGTTCGTGATCATGGATCTGCGGATGCCACGTGCCCTCGCCGGTCTGGTCGTCGGCATCGCGCTGGGAGTCTCCGGCGCGATCACCCAGTCCGTCGCGCGCAACCCGCTGGCCAGCCCGGACATCCTCGGGATCACCTGGGGCGCCGGAGCCGTCGCCGTCTTCCTCGTCACGGTGTCGGGCGGCACCGCGACCGCCGTCGTCAGCTCCCTGGGTCTCTCCGCCGCGGCCCTCGTGGGCGGCCTCGGTACGGGGCTGCTGGTCTACCTCCTCGCCTGGCGGCGCGGGATCGACGGCTTCCGGCTCATCCTCATCGGTATCTCCGTGACCGCGGTGATGCAGGCCATCACCACCTGGCTGCTCGTCAACGCCGACATCAGGGACGTGGCGCGGGCACAGGTCTGGCTGGTCGGCTCGCTGGACAACCGTTCGTGGGACGAGGTCCGGGTGGCGCTCTGGTGCACGCTCGTCCTCCTGGCCGTCGTCGCGGCCACCGCCTTCCAGTTCAAGCCGATGCACCTCGGTGACGAGGTCGCCGCGGGGCTGGGGGTCCGCCATTCACGGGTGCGGGCGCTCCTGCTGCTGTGCGCGGTGCTGCTGGCCGCCGTCGCGGTGAGCGCGGCGGGCCCGGTCGCGTTCGTCGCGCTGGTGGCGCCTCAGGTGGCGATGCGTCTGCTGCGGTACCCGACACCGCCGATGGTGGCCTCCGGCCTGGTCGGCGCGCTGCTGCTGATCGGGTCGGACCTGGTCGCGCGTGCGGCGCTGCCGGTCTCTCTGCCGGTGGGTGTGGTCACCGCGGCGATCGGCGGGCCCTTCCTCGTCCATCTGCTGGTGAGGGCGAACCTCAGACGGACGGATCGATGATAAAAAGGTTAGGCAATCCTAATAAGGGGGGCTTGTGGCCACTCGGTCCAGCATGTTGAAGTCGGAGTCCGGGGCCCGGTCCGCGAGCGCTCCCGGCGCCGGGGGCGACGCACGACTGGCCGCCAGGGGCGTCACCGTCGGGTACGGCGACCGGACCGTCATAGACGATCTCGACGTGACGATCCCGCCCGGGGTGATCACCACGATCATCGGCCCCAACGGCTGCGGCAAGTCGACCCTGTTGCGCACCCTGACCCGCCTGCTCAAGCCCGCCAGGGGAACCGTCGTGCTGGACGGCGACGACATCGCCCGGCTCAGGACCAGGGACGTGGCGAAGAAGCTCGGTCTCCTCCCGCAGGCGCCGGTCGCCCCGGAGGGGCTGACGGTGGCCGATCTGGTGGCCAGGGGGCGTCATCCGCACCAGAGCTGGCTGCGGCAGTGGTCGTCGGACGACGCCGATGTCGTGGCGCGCGCGCTGGCCATGACCGGGGTGGCCGATCTGGCCGACCGTCCGGTCGACTCCCTGTCGGGCGGCCAGCGGCAGCGCGTCTGGATATCGATGACGCTGGCTCAGGGCACCGATCTGCTCCTGCTGGACGAGCCGACCACGTATCTCGACCTGGCGCACGCGATCGACGTGCTCGATCTGGTCGACGATCTGCACGAGGGCGGGTGCACCGTCGTCATGGTGCTGCACGACCTCAATCTGGCGACGCGTTACAGCGACAACCTCATCGTGATGCGGGAGGGGTCGATCCTCGCGCAGGGGCATCCGCGCGATGTGGTCACCGCCGAACTGCTGCGCGAGGCGTTCGGGCTGCGCGCCCAGGTGATCGACGCCCCGGTGGGCGACAGCCCGATCATCGTGCCGCTCGGCCGTACGCACGTCTAGCCGTGGCCGCGGCTGTCGCCCTCGTCCGAAGTGCCCGGTCCAACCTCAGTGCGGATCAAGGGATTTCATAAGTTAGGCTAGGCTAACCTCACCTGCTCGGGATAAGGTTTGGCTGCCCTAAGACAAGGGCGCAGCGGACAGCGCGATCACAAGGGACTCTCGGATGCTCTTCCACAGAACGACGCTCGCGAAGCCACGGCGGCGACTGGCGGCGACACTGTCCGCCGCCGCCCTCGGCATCGGCCTCCTCACGGCTTGCGGTTCCGACTCGGCGGACGAGCCGAAGGACGACGCCCCGGCCGCGGCCGCGGGCGGCGCGTTCCCGGTCACCGTGGAGCACGCGTTCGGGTCCACCGAGGTCACCGAGGCTCCGGAGCGCGTCGTCACGGTCGGCTACACGGACGACCAGGCCGTCCTGGCGTTCGGCATCAAGCCGGTCGGCATGGTCGACCAGTACCCGAACCCCGAGGGCACGTCCCCCGACATCAACACCCAGTGGCCGTGGGTGAAGGACAAGTGGGGCGACGCGCGTCCCGAGGTCATCATGAAGAACGGTGACCCGGGCCCCAACTACGAGAAGATCGCCGCCCTTCGCCCGGATCTGATCATCGCGGTCTACTCCGAGATCGACCAGGCCGGCTACGACAAGCTCTCCAAGATCGCCCCGACCGTGGGCCGTACCAAGGCCGAGAAGGAGCCCTTCAGCGCTCCCTGGCAGGACAACGCGGCCCATATCGCCAAGGCGCTCGGCAAGGAGGACGAGGGCACCGAAATGGTGCGGGGCATCCAGGCGAAGCTCGACACGGCGAAGAAGGACAACCCCGCGTTCGCCGACCAGACCGCGGTCGTCATCTCCTGGTACAAGGACTCCATCGCCCCGTTCACCTCGACCGACGTACGCGGTCAGCTGGTGACCGGCGCCGGGTTCAAGTACCAGACGAAGATCGACGACATCGCGGACGGCGGTTTCTCCACCGAACTGTCCCCCGAGCGCATCGATCTGATCGACGTCGACCGCATCTTCGTCGTCAACGACAAGGCGGACACCGAGGCGTTGAAGAAGTTCGAGCTGTTCGCCAATCTGCCCGCGGTCAAGAACGGCAACGTGTCCTACCTGCTGGACAGTGAGGGCCCGGCGGTCGGCGCGGCCATGTCCCAGGGCACCCTGCCCTCCCTGCCGTACGCGATCGACGAACTCGTCAAGTCGGCCAAGTAAGGAATGACGACCGTGATCAGTCAGCGACGAGACCCGATGTCCGGGTGAGCGCCACCGGCATCCGCGCGGCCCCGGCGACCCTGCGCACGGCCACCGGGGGCGAGGCCACCCGGTGGGTCCTGGCGCACTGCCGCGAGGCACCGTGGCTGACGTTCGCCACCGTGCTCAGCACCGTGGCCGGGGCGGCGCTCCAGGTGCTCCCGGTTCTCCTGCTGGGCAGGGTGGTCGACGGGGTGGTCGAGGGCCAGTCCCGCTCGGTCCTGGTCACGGTCGGTGCGCTGATGGGGGCCGCCGCGCTGCTCGGCGCGGCGGCCACCGCCGCGTCGACGTATCTGATCGGGCGCCTCGGCGCGGACCTGCTCGCGCGGCTGCGCGAACACGCCGTGCGCGCGGTGCTCGGAATGCCGAGCGAACGGATCGAACAGGTCGGCCGGGGCGATGTGCTCTCCCGCGTCGGCGACGACGTGGCCGTGCTGTCCAAGGGCATCCGGACGGCCGTCCCCACCGTGTTCTCGGCCGGAGTGCTGGTCTTCATCGCCACGGTCGGCATGTTCGGACTGGACTGGCGGCTCGGCCTGGCGGGCGCCGGCGCACTGCCCGCGTACGCGCTCGCGCTGCGCTGGTACCTCCCGCGGTCGGCCCCCCTCTACCGCCGGCAGCGGGTGGCCCAGGCCGATCGCGCGCAGGCCCTGATCAGCGGACTGAACGGCATCGACACCGTACGGGCGTACCGGCTGGAGGAGTCCGTCCGTGAGACGGTCACCCGGGAGTCGTGGCGGGTGCGTGATCTCGGTGTCGAGGTGTTCCGGTTCTTCGGCAGATTCGTCGGCCGGGAGAACCGCGCCGAGTTCATCGGGCTCGTCCTGATCCTCGTGGTGGGGTACGCCCTGCTGGAGGCCGATGCCGCCACCCTCGGCGAGGTGTCGGCGGCCCCCCTGATGTTCCACCGGCTGTTCACCCCGCTGGGCGCCATCATGTTCACCTTCGACGAGGCGCAGAAGTCGGGCGCGAGCCTCACCCGGCTCGTCGGGGTGCTGGCGGAGGACACCGAGGAGCGTCTGGTGGGTGACCGTTCGGTCGCCCCGGCGGACGCCGCGCCGTACGCGGTGACGGTCGAGGGGCTGACGTTCAGTTATCCCGGCACCGGCCAACCGGTCCTCATGGACGTCGATCTGACGATTCCGGCGGGCGGTTCGCTCGCGCTGGTGGGGGCGACCGGTGCGGGCAAGTCCACCCTGGCCGCGCTGATCGCCGGTATCGGGACACCCCGGGCCGGGTCGGTGCGCATCGGGCCGCACGACCTCGCCGGGATGGACGAGGCCGGTTCGCGGGCCCTGGTGAGCATCCTCACGCAGGAGACGCATGTGTTCTCCGGTCCGCTCGCCGACGACCTGCGGCTCGCCGCGCCCGGGGCGACCGACGCCGAGCTGACGGACGCGCTGCGCACCGTCGGCGCGGGCGGCTGGCTCGACGCGCTGCCCGACGGGCTCGACACCCTGGTGGGTGAGGGCGGTGAGCGGCTGGATGCCACCAAGGTCGCCCAGATCGCCCTGGCCCGGCTGGTGTTGGGCCGCTCACCGGTGGTGGTGCTCGACGAGTCGACCGCGGAGGCGGGCAGCGAGGGCGCCGCGGAGCTGGAGCGCGCCGTGCTGGCCGCGTGCGCCGGCCGGACCACGCTGTTCGTGGCGCACCGGCTGACCCAGGCGATGGCGGCCGACCGGATCGCCGTGCTGGACGCGGGGCGTGTGGTGGAGCGTGGCACCCACGAGGAGCTGGTGGCTCTGGGCGGCCGGTACGCACGGCTGTGGCGGGCCTGGCGAGAAGGTAGTTAGATTCCCGAGTTAGGTAAGCCTAAGTTAGGCTGGGCTAACTTTCTGGAAGGGATGCTGAGTCTTCGATGTTGGAACCGAGCGCTCGTCTCGTACTTCTCTCGCCCGCGCGTCTGGCCGGTGTACGCCGGCGGACCGGCGACCACTCCGACCGGACCATCGCGGGAGCGTGCGCCGTCGGGCTGTCGTACTGGGCGACGGGCCGGAGCCCCGAAGGCTTGGAGCTCACCCCCGGCACGCTCTTCGCCGATGTGCTCGGCTGGATCGACAACGGCGGTGCCGGACCCGGTGGTTGGGAGACCGCCGCGATCGGGGCGGACGGCCCGGCCGGCGGACCGGACACCGGTCGGCGCGACGGTCCGGACGGCGGCTCCGGCGGCGGTTCACGGGGCTGGGGCATCGCCGTCCCGGCCGGTGTGGCACCGGCCGACGCGCAGCTCGCGCTGGACGACCTCGCCGACTTCCCCGACCGGCCCCTCGGCACCATCGCCCCCACCAGCGCGGCGGCCAGGCTCAGGACCCTCACAGAGTGGAACGACAACACGGCCCACCGGGACCGTCCGACCATCGTGGAGATGTTCCTCGAACAGGCACGGACCCGGCCGGACGCCGTCGCCGTCGTGGACGACCGCCGATCGCTGACCTACCGTCAGACAGCTGAGCTGTCCAGCCAGTTGGCGCACCGCCTGGTCGAACGCCGACTCACCGCCGAACAGGTCGTCGGTATCTCGCTGGGCCGCTCCGCCGAGATGGTCGTCGGGCTGCTCGCCGTACTCAGGGCGGGCTGCGCCTTCGTGCCGCTCGACCCGCGGTGGCCCGCGGCCCGCCGCGCCGTCGTCGTCGAGGACGCCCGGGTCGTGCTCCAGCTCAACGCCACGGGCGAGCCCGGTCCCGGTGAACCGGACGCCGAGCGGGTCGACCTCGACGACTGGGCGTTCGGCTCCCACCCCACCGGGGAGACCGGGATATCCGTCCCCGGCGCGGCCCTCGCGTACGTGATCTTCACCTCCGGCTCCACCGGCCGCCCCAAGGGCGCGATGATCCGTCACGAGGCGATCAGCGAACGCCTGCTGTGGCAGGTCGACGAGATCCTGGGCTTCGGCCACGACGACGCCTCGCTGTTCAAGGCACCGCTCTCCTTCGACATCTCCATCAACGAGATCTTCCTGCCCCTGGTCTCCGGCGGCCGGCTGGTCGTCCTGCGGCCCGGCGGCGAACGCGACCCGCACCATCTGCTGAGCGTGATCGCCGAACAGCGCGTCACGTTCACGTACTTGGTGTCGTCCATGCTGGACGTCCTGCTGGAGATGGCCGGCGACACCGGACGGCTCGACAGCCTGCGGCACGTGTGGTGCGGCGGCGAGGTGCTGACCCCGGAGCTGTACGAACGCTTCCGCGCCAAGCTCGACATCCCCCTCTACCACGGCTACGGCCCGGCCGAGACGACCATCGGCGTCTCGCACGTCATCTACCGGGGCGCGGCCGAACGCCTGTCGACATCGATCGGCAGGGCCAACCCCAACACCCAGCTCTATGTGCTCGACGACGAACTGCGCCCCGTCCCGGTCGGCGTCGGCGGCGAACTGTACGCGGGCGGATTCCTCCTGGGCCGCGGATACGTGAACGCACCCGGACTGACGGCGTCCCGGTTCGTGGCCAACCCGTTCGCCGACGACGGGTCGCGGCTCTACCGCACCGGCGACCTCGCCCGGTTCGCCCCCGACGGCTCACTGGACTTCCTCGGCCGCGCCGACAACCAGATCAAGATCCGCGGCATGCGGCTGGAGATCGAGGACGTCGAGGCCGGTCTCGCCGAACACCCCTCGGTACGGCACACATGCGTCGTCGCGAAGAAGAACGCGGCGGGTGGCACCTATCTGGTGGGCTACGTCATCCCGGCCGCCGGCAGCGAGGATCTGCGCGCCGACGAGGTCAAGGCCTGGGCCGCCGGCCACATGGTCGAGTACATGGTGCCCGCCCACACCGTCGTGCTGAAGGAGTTCCCGCTCACCGCGAACGGCAAGGTCGACCGGAACGCGCTGCCGGAACCCAGGACCGGCACCGGCACGGTCCTGCCGCCCGCCACCGAGGACGAGCGCGTGGTCTGCGCGGCCGTCGCGGCGCTGCTGCGGCTCGACGAGGTCGGCGTCGACCAGGACTTCTTCCAGCTCGGCGGGGACAGCATCCTGGCGATCTCGCTCATGGGCGCGCTGCGCGAGGCGGGCCTCTACGTCACGGCGCGCCAGATCTTCACCAACGGCAACGTGCGCGCGCTCGCGGCCGTCGCGAGCCGTGAGGACGTCACCACCGTGGACCACCGCGACGTGCCGACCGGCTCCGTCGCGGGATCGCCCATCGTGCGCTGGCTCGGCGAGACCACGGACGCGATCGACGGCTTCGTGCAGTCCGTGGTGCTGAACACCCCGGCCGAGCTGACCGCCGGCGCCCTCGACACCGTCCTCGGCGCCGTGACCGGCCGGCACGACATGCTGCGCGCCAAGCTCGTACGGGGGGAGCGCTGGAGCTTCGACATCCCGGAGGCGCCCGCGCGGCCGGCCCCGGACCGGTCGGACACCGTGTGGCTGGAGAGCGACCGTCCCCTCGACGAGTGCGTCACGCTCGCCACCGACGCGCTCGACCCCGACAGCGGCGCGATGCTGCGCGCGGTCTGGCGCCCCGGAGCACGCCAGCTGGTCGTGGCCGTCCACCACGTGGTGGTCGACGGTGTGTCCTGGCGGATCCTGATGGAAGATCTGGCCACCGCCTGGCGGCAGTTCACCGCGGGCGCCCCCGTGGAGCTGCCCCCGGTGGGGACCTCGTTCCGCCGCTGGACACAGCTGCTGGAGCGGGCCGCGTTCGACGCGGACAGCTCCTACTACCGCCGCCCCCTGCCGGGAGCGGACGGACCGATCGGCAGGCGGGCGCTGTCGGAGGCCGACACCGTCGCCCGGGAGCGGACCCGGACCGTCACGGCCGGACCCGAGGTCACGGCCGCGCTGCTGGGTGAGATCCCCGCCAAGTTCCACGCGGGCGTCAACGACGTGCTGCTGACCGCGCTCGCCGTCTCCCTCGCCCGGTGGCGCCGCGATCTCGGCCAGGACCAGACCTACGCCCACATCGAGCTCGAAGGGCACGGCCGCGAGGGCCGGTTCGTCGCGGGCTCCGCCGGGTTCGAACCGGAACTCTCGCGCACCGTGGGGTGGTTCACCACCCTGTTCCCGGTGACCGTGGACCCCGGCGCCGCGCCCGACCTCACCGAGCCCGGGTATCTGGCCGCCGCGCTCAAGGCGGTGAAGGAGGACCTCGCCCGGGTACCGGAGAACGGCGTCTCCTACGGCGCCCTGCGGTACCTGGCCGACTCCGAGTTCGACGCGCCCGCACCGCAGGTGCTCTTCAACTACCTCGGGCGTTTCGGTGCCGGAGGCTCGGGCGACTGGCAACTGAGCGGCTCCACCGATCAGTTGGGCGAGAAGAGGGACCCGAGGATGCGCCTGCCACGCGCCCTGGAGTTCAACGCGATCGCCGAACCCGCCCCGTCCGGCGCGTACGAACTGGTCACCACCATCTCCTGGCCCGACGGGATGTTCACCGACGACGACATCACGACCCTCGGCGAGTACTTCCGCGGAGCCCTGGCCGGGCTCGCCGCGCTCGACCAGGGCGGTCACTCACCCAGCGACTTCCCCCTGGTGCCGCTCACCCAGGCCGACGTCGACGCGTTCGACGGCCCGGCGCTGCGCGACATCCTGCCGCTGACCCCCCTCCAGGAGGGCCTGTACTTCCACTCCGTCTTCGACGACGACTCGGCGGGCAGCTATGTCGAGCAGCAACTGATCACGCTGGACGGCGACGTGGACGCCGGCCGGCTCGCGGCGGCGGCGACCCGACTGCTCACGCTGTACCCCAACCTGGCCGCGCGGTTCACCGCGCTCGCCGACGGCCGCGTGGTCGCCGTCCAGGAGGCGGGCGTGCGGGCGCCCTTCACCACGCTGGAGCGTCCCGGCATCACGGACGACGAGATCCGTGACCTCGCGGAGCGGGACCGCCGCGCCGGATTCGACCTGGCCACCGGCCCGTTGACGCGCTACACCCTCATCCGCGCGGGAGCCGGCCGGAACGTCCTGGTGCAGACCGTGCACCACATCGTCGCCGACGGCTGGTCGGTCCCCCCGATGCTCCGCGCCCTGCTGGCCGAGTACCACGCCCCGGGCACCGTCTACCCGCTGGGTGGCTTCTCCGACTATCTGCACTGGCTCGCCGGACGCGACGAGGACGAGAGCGACCGGGTGTGGCGCGGGGAACTCGCCGGGCTGCCCGGACCGTCGCTGGTCGCCGAGGGCCACACGCCCTCCGACCGGTTCGCCGACACGGCGGTGGAGCCCGGCCGTGAGGGCGTGGACATCGACGCGGCCGTCCGGTCGGCCGGTGTGCCGCTGAGCGTGGCGGTGCACAGCGCGTGGGCCCTGACCCTGGGCGGCATCCTGCACGGCCGGGACGTCGTCTTCGGCTCGACGGTCTCCGGACGCGACGCCGACGTGCCCGGTATCGGGGACATGGTCGGACTGTTCATCAACACCGTCCCGGTCCGCGCCCGCTGGACGGAGACGACCACGGCGCGCGAACTGCTCGCCGCCGTCCGGGAGCACCAGAGCGCGGTACTGCCGCACCAGCACGTCTCACTGGCGAGGATCGGCCGATCGGTGGGCGCCGGCGCCCTGTTCGACACCCTGGTGGTGTTCGACGTCGCGACCGACGTGGCGGCGCTGGGCGGACCCGACGACGAGCCGCGCATCGCCGACATCGTCAACGAGGGCGCCCCGCACTACCCGTTGACACTGGTGGTGGAGCGGACGGGGGACGGGCGTCCGCGCTTCAACCTGATCCACGACGGCGCGCTGCTGCGGGAGGCCGGCGCCGAGGCGGTCCTGCGTACGTTCACCCGGACCCTCATCGGCCTGCTCACCCGGCCGGACGCCCCGGTCGCCGCTCCGGCACCCGAGTCGCGTCCGGCGCCCGCGCGGATCGCACCGACGACCCTCGGCGGGCTGTTCGACGCCGCCGCGCGCCGCGACCCGGCCGCGACCGCCGTCACCCAGTGCGCGCTCGACGGCGGCACCCGGTCCCTGACCTACGGTGAACTGGGCGACGCCAAGGACGAGTTGGCGGCCGTACTGCGGGCGGCCGGCGTCCGGCCCGGCAGGCGCGTCGCCGTCGCCGTCCCGCGCTCCGTCGAACAGGTCGTCGCCCTGGTCGCCGTCGTCACCGCGGGCGGTGCGTACGTACCGCTCGACCTGGCGTACCCGGACGAACGCCTGGAGTACGTCCTCGCCGACGCCGCCCCCCAGGTCGTCCTCGTCGACCGCGAACAGCGCGAGCGCTTCACCGCGCTGCTGTCCCGTGCGGGCGTGCGCGCCCGTGTACTCGTCCAGGGCGAGGAGCCGCCGCCCGCCCCCTCCGACGCGCCCGTGCCCGTGGCCGTGTCCGCGCCCGACTGGCGCGAGCCCGCGTACGTGATCTACACCTCCGGATCGACCGGCAGACCCAAGGGCGTGGTCGTCCCGCACTCCAGCGTGGTGTCGCTGCTCGCGAACACCCGCCCCGGCATGGACTTCGGGCCGAGGGACGTCTGGGTGCAGTTCCACTCGTTCTCCTTCGACTTCGCGGTCTGGGAGCTGTGGGGCGCCCTGGCGCACGGCGGTGAGCTGCTCGTGCCGGAGTACGGGCTGACGCGCTCCCCGGTCGACTTCCACCGGCTGGTCCGCGAACGCGGCGTGACCGTCCTCAACCAGACCCCGTCGGCGTTCCACCAGTTCATCGAGGCCGACCGGCACGCCGACCGGCCCGCCACGGCGCTGCGCCGGATCATCTTCGGCGGCGAGGCACTGGACCCCGCCCGGCTGCGCGGCTGGGTCGAACGCCATGGCACCGCCTCGCCCGAGCTGGTGAACATGTACGGCATCACCGAGACCACCGTCCATGTCACCCACCGGGTACTGACCGGCGACGACTTCGGTCCCGGCGACGACGTCAGCCCCATCGGCGGCCCGATCCCCGGTCTCGCCACCTATCTGCTGGACGACCGGCTCCGGCCGGTGCCGCCGGGCCGGGTGGGCGCCATCTACGTCGCCGGCGACCAGGTGTCGCTCGGCTATCTCGGCAGGCCGGGGCTGACCGCCGGCCGGTTCGTCGCCAACCCGTTCACCGGCGACGGCTCCCGCATGTACCACACGGGCGACCTCGCCCGCCGTACGCTCGACGGGGAGTTGGTGTTCACCGGCCGCGCCGACGACCAGGTGCAGCTCAAGGGCTTCCGTATCGAACTCGGTGAAGTGGAGTCCGCCGTCCGGGAACTGGACGGTGTGGTCGACGTGGCCGTCACCGTCGCCGACAGCGGCGACCACCTCGTCGCGCACGTCGTGGGCCGGGTGCCCGGTGACGCCACCGGCCGGCTGGCGGCGAAGCTGCCCGCGCACATGGTGCCGGGCCGGGTGCTGCCCGTCGGCGCACTGCCGCTGACGGTCAACGGCAAGCTGGACCGCGAGGCCCTCGCCGAACGCGCCGCGCAGGCGGGGGTGGGGACGGGGGAGCCCACCGCTCCCGCCGCACCGGACAGCGACTCCGCGCTCACCGCGCTGACCGGCGTCTTCGCCGACGCCCTGCCCGGCGCCACCGCCGTCGACGGAGACACCGACTTCTTCATGGCCGGGGGCGACAGCATCGTCGCCATCACCGTGATCAACCGTGCCAGGGCGCTCGGCCTGCCGATCGCGCCCCGTGACGTCTTCCTGTTCAGGACGCCGCGGGCGCTCGCCGCGCACCTGGCCTCGCGCACACCACGGACCGAGACCCCCGTACCCTCCCGCCGGGAGGACGGCCCGCTCACCCCGACACCGATCATGCTGCGCCGGCGCGAACTCGGCGGATCGCTCGCGCGGTTCGCCCAGGCCAGGACGCTGGCGGTCGCCGAAGGCGCCGACTTCGCCGATGTCCGGCGGGCCGCGAACGCCGTCGTGGCCGCGCACCCCGTGCTCCGTCTGCGGCTGCGCGTCGCACACGGCGTCTGGTCACCGCGCACCGAACCCGCCCGCGAGATCACCGTCGTCCGGCCGGACACCACCGACCCGACGGCGGCGGCGAACGAGGCCGCGGGACGGCTCGACCCCGAGTCCGGCGAGGTCATCGCCTTCTCCTGGCTGGAGTCCAGCCGCACCCTGGTCGTCACCGTCCACCACCTCGCCGTCGACGCGGTGTCCTGGCTGATCATCCTCGACGACCTGGCCACCGCCCTGGGCGGAACGGACCTGCCACCCCCGACCACCTCCTACGCCGAGTACGCCGAAGCACTCGCGTCCGGACCCGAGGAGATCATCGACGGCCTCGGCCACTGGATCGACACGCTCCGGGCACCCGCGCTGCTGACCGCCGTCGAGCGCCCTCGCGAGACCACCGTCGTACTGGCGCCCGGCACCAGCGACCTGGTGACCCGTACCGCGCCCGCCACGCTCGGCCTGGGTCTCACCGAACTGCTCTGCGGCGCCCTGCGCACCGCGCTGACACACGTTCAGCCCGCGCCCACCGATCTCGCGATCGAACTGGAGCGGCACGGCCGGGTCCCCGCCCGCGACCACCACGACTACAGCCGTACGGTCGGCTGGTTCACCTCCATCGCGCCCGTACGGCTCACCGCCCACACCGACCCGGTCGCCGCCGCCCGCGAGGTCGCCGAGCGCCAGCCGGACGAGTGCGGACACGTCGCCTACGGACGGCTCCGCCATCTCCACCCGCAGACGGCCCCCCTGCTGGACGCCCGCCCGCAGGTGCTGTTCAACTACCTCGGCCGGGGCGGCGAATCCCAGGCACCGCACATCACCGGCGGCGATCAGGGCACCCCGTACGCCGTCGAGGTCAACGCGTGGACCGACGACGCCACCGGCAGCCTGCACGCCGCCTTCACCCTCGCCGAAGGTGTCCCCGACGACATCACCGGGCACTGGCTGCGCGCGCTCGAACACATCGCGGACGCCTCCGTGACGGCCGAGCGCACGGCGCCCGTCACCCCCCTCCAGCGGGGACTGTTCTTCCAGGCCCAGATGGCGGGCCGGGCCGGACACTACGTCGCGCAGAGCTACTTCACCTTCGACCGGCGGCTGGACACCGAGGCGCTGGCCGACGCGATGGCGTACGTGATCGCCCGGCACCCGGTCGTGGGCGCCGGCTTCACCACCGACGACGACGGGAACCCCGTCCAGAGCCTCAAGGCGGGCCGGCGGGTCGGCGTACGCACCGTCCGGCCGACCACCGGCGCGGAGGCCGACGCGGAGGTCGACGCCCTGCGCGAGGCGGACCGTGAGACCGGGTTCGACCCGGCCGAGCCACCGCTGATCCGGCTGACCGTCGTACGGCTGCCCGACGACCGGGACGGCCTGCTGCTCAGCTACCACCTGCTCCTGTGGGACGGCTGGTCCCGCGAGATCCTGCTGCGGGACCTGTTCGACGCCTACCGGGCCGTCGTCGCGGGCGAGCCACTGGACCCGTCCCCGGCCACACCGGGCTTCGAGGAGTACGCCAGGACACTCGCCGCCAAGGACCCCGCCGTGTCGGAACGGTTCTGGGCCGGGCACCTGGCCGGTCTCCCCGGCCCGACCCTGCTCGCCGGTCCCGCGCCGTCCCTCTCCGACGAACTGCCGCGCGCCCTCACGCACACCGTCTCCGCCGAACTGTCGCAGCGGCTGCGGGAGACCGCGAAGGACCACGGTGTCACGCTGAACACGGTGCTCACCGGCGCCTTCGGTCTGCTTCTCGGCGCGCACACGGGGCGGAGCGACGCCGCTTTCGGCGTGACCGTCTCCGGCCGCGAGGGCGAGGGACTGGCCGGCATCGTCGGCGTCCTGCTCAACACCGTGCCCATGTGGACACGGGCACGCCCGGATGACTCGGTCGGCGCGTACCTCTCCGCCGTACAGGCGGCCAGGGTGGAGGCGATGGAGCACGAGCACCTGGGACTCGGCGAGATCCAGCGGGCCAGCGGACACGACACCCTGTTCGACAATCTGTTCGTGCTCCAGAACTTCCTGGACATGGACGCGTTCGCCGCGATGAACGCCCGCCACGGCATCCGGTCGGTCCGGGCCGACGACTCCACGCACTACCCCTTCACCTGGGTCGTCACGCCCGGCGACCGGCTCACCGTCAAGCTGGAACACCGCGACGGCGACACCGGCAACGCCCGTCGGCTCCTGGACGACTACCTGCGCGTCCTCGACGACCTGACCCGGTCCGCCGGTCCGGTGGGCGCCCTCCGCGGTCTGGGGCCGGAGCCCGCACCCGCCGAGCGCGGGCACATCGGCACGGACACCGTGGTCGACCGGTTCGACCGCGCGGCGGACAACGATCCCGAACGGGTCGCGCTCGTCGCCGACGGCGCCACCATGACCTTCGCGGCGCTCCGCGACCGCAGCCGCGCGCTGGCGGGCGTGCTCGCCGGGCGGGGCATCGGCCCCGAGACGAATGTCGCCCTCGCGATCCCGCGCTCGCTCGACTCGATCGTGGCGCTGTTCGCCGTCCTGCGCGTCGGCGCCGCCTATGTGCCACTGGAACTGGACCACCCGGACGAGCGGATCGCGGCGATCGTCGCGGACGCCCGGCCGCGGCTGACCCTCACCGTGAGCGCCGTGTCCCCCCGGCTCACCGGCGACCTCATCGAACTGGACCGGCCCCTGCCCGACGCGCGGCCGTACCGGACCTTCGCGCCCGACGACCCGGACCGGCTGCGGCACCCCGCGTACACGATCTACACCTCCGGTTCGACCGGCAGGCCCAAGGGCGTGGTGACCGAGTACACCGGCCTCACCAACATGCTGATCAACCATCAGCGCCGGATCTTCGAGCCGGTGCTCGCCGAGCACGGCCACCGGACCTTCCGCATCGCGCACACCGTGTCCTTCGCGTTCGACATGTCGTGGGAGGAACTGCTGTGGCTCGCCGACGGCCACGAGGTGCACATCTGCGACGAGGAACTGCGCCGTGACGCGCCCCGGCTGGTCGAGTACTGCCTGGAGCACGGGATCGACGTCATCAACGTGACCCCCACCTACGCACAGCAGTTGGTCGCCGAGGGACTGCTCGACAACCCGGAACGGCGCCCGGCGCTCGTTCTGCTGGGCGGCGAGGCCGTCACCCCCTCGCTGTGGTCGCGGCTCGCCGGGACGGAGGGGACGGTCGGCTACAACCTCTACGGACCCACCGAGTACACCATCAACACCCTCGGCGTCGGCACCTTCGAATGCCAGGACCCGGTGGTGGGCGTGGCGATCGACAACACCGAGGTGTACGTACTGGACCCCTGGCTGCGGCCCCTGCCGGACGGGGTCCCCGGTGAGCTGTACGTGTCGGGCGTCGGCATCGCCCGCGGCTATCTCGGGCAGCCCGCCCAGACCGCGCACCGCTTCGTGGCCTGCCCGTTCGGCGAACCGGGCGAGCGCATGTACCGCACCGGGGACCTGGTGTCCCGGCGGCCCGACGGGAACCTGACGTATCTCGGCCGCACCGACCAGCAGGTCAAGATCCGCGGTCACCGGGTCGAACTCGGCGAGGTCGAGGCCGTGTTCGCGGCGCACCCGGCGGTGCGCTTCGCCGCCGCCGTCGCCCAGCCCGACCCCCAGGTCGACGGCGCCCACCGGCTGGCCGCCTATCTCGTCCTGGACGGGGCCGAGTTGGCCGCGGTCGCCGCCGAAGTGGGCGCCGCACTGCCCGACTTCCTGCGCCCCACGCACTACGCACAGGTCGACGGCATCCCGCTGACGGTGAACGGGAAGGCTGACACCAAGGCGCTGCCCGAGGCCAAGCCGCTCGGCGCGCTGACCACGGCGGGGGAGCGCGGCCCGGAGACCGCGACCGAGACCGTGGTGTGCGAGTTCTTCGCCGAGGCCCTGGACCTGGACGACGACGAGGTGAGCGCGGTGAGCGACTTCGTGTCCCTCGGAGGGCACTCCATGCTGGCGGTGCGGCTGATCGGGCTGCTCCGCCGCGAGTACGGACCCGTGGTCACGATCCGTGATCTGCTGACCCTGCGAACCCCGGAAGCGATTGCCCGCCACCTTGAAGACAACTCCTGACACCCAGCGGCCCCGCCCCGGGGCCGACATCCTGCGCACCGCGCTGCGCCGCAACGTCGGGGCCATGACCACCGGCACCCTCCTGATGGGGCTCTACCAGGCGGGGGAGACCGCCTTCCCCATCGCGCTCGGCCTGATCGTCGAGCACACCATGCAGGACAGGAGCCTCGGCGCCCTCGGCCTGTCGATCGGCGCACTGGCCGTGATCATCACGACCGTGTCGCTGTCGTGGCGGTTCGGCATGCGCACCCTTCAGAAGGCCAACACGACCGAGGCGCACCGCTGGCGGGTGCGCGTGGCGGCCTGCGGACTCCAGCCGGTGGCCAGGGACGTGGACCTGAAGTCCGGCGAGGTGCTGACCATCGCCACCGAGGACGCCGACCAGACCGCCGACATCATCGAGGTGGTGCCACTGCTGATCAGCTCGCTGGTCGCGGTGCTCGTCGCGGCCGTCGCGCTGGGTCTGGCCGACATCCGGCTCGGGCTGCTCGTGATCGCGGGAACCGTCGCGATCCTGTCGATCCTGGCCGTGATGTCCAAGCGGATCGGCGCCAGCACCCGTGAGCAGCAGGCCCGGGTGGCGCGGGCGGGCGCGAAGGTCGCCGACCTGATCACCGGGCTGCGCCCGCTGCACGGCTTCGGCGGCAACCAGGCGGCCTTCCTCTCCTACCGGAGGGTCAGCACGGACGCGAAGCGTCGGTCGATCACCGTCGCCAAGGTGAACGGTGTGTACGCGGGCACCGCGCTGGCCCTCAACGCGGTGCTGGCCGCCGCGGTGACCCTGACGGCCGGCTGGCTGGCGTTCGGCGGCCGGATCTCCATCGGCGAACTCGTCATGGCCGTGGGCCTCGCGCAGTTCATCATCGAACCGCTGAAGCTGTTCTCGGAGATGCCGAAGTACGTGATGATCGCGCGCGCGTCGGCCGAGCGGATGGCGCTCGTACTGTCCGCTCCGCCCGTGACGACCCCGGGGACGGACCGCCCGGCACCGGGCGGAGACCTTGAGGTGGACTGTGTCCGGTACGGGACCCTGAACCGGCTGAAGTTCCGGGTGCCGGCGGGCGAGTTCGTGGCGGTCGCCGTCTACCAGCCGCGCGCTGCGGCCGACCTCGCGTCCGTCCTGGCCCTCAACGTCGCCCCGGACGCCTACGAGGGGGCGGTGCGGCTCGGCGGACAGGCGGTCACCGATCTGTCGGTCGAGGCGGTCCGTGAGCACCTGCTGGTGAACCCGTACGACGCGGAGATCTTCGCGGGCACCCTGCGCACGAACATCGACCCGTCGGGCACCAGCCGGACGGTCCCCGAGGCCGTCGAGGCGTCCATGCTGACCGATGTCGTCGCACTCCACCGCGACGGACTCGACTACGCGGTCCGCGACCGGGGCGCCAACCTCTCCGGGGGGCAGCGCCAACGGCTCTCCCTGGCGCGCGCGTTGGCGGCCGACAGCGACGTCCTGGTCCTGCACGACCCGACGACGGCCGTCGACGCGGTCACCGAGCAGCTCATCGCGCGCAATGTCGCGAAGCTGCGCCGGGGGCGTACCACTGTCGTGATCACCAGCAGTCCGGCCCTCCTGGACGCCGCCGACCGGGTCCTCGTCCTGGACGAAGGAGTCATCACCGCCGAGGACACCCACCGCAATCTCCTGGCCACCGACGAGGAGTACTGCCGCGCGGTGACGCGGTGACGCGGTGAGGTAGGGAGGTGGCGGGGTCAGGAGCCGGTGGGGCGGCTCAGCCGAGTGCCCAGGCGACATCCCTGAGCAGGGCGTGCCGCCACCCCGCCCGGTCGTGGCCCGACGGCGACCGCGAGACCCGCACCGTCGCACCGGCCTCCTCCGTGAGGACCTCGACCGGTTCGCAGTGGGGCAGCATCCGCGTCTCGTGCTCCCCGACGTCGAACGCGACCCGCAGCCCCGAGAGGCCGGGGCGCTCCCGCAGCCGCGCGGCGAGGGTTCCCCCGGCCGGCCCGGCCAGGGGGTCCGCCAGGGCCGTGGCACCGGGTGTCCACCAGAACGACCCGGACTGGCACGCGACGCGGGACACCAGCTCCGGGAACTCCAGCGCCGCGTACAGCGCGCTCAGCCCGCCGAGGCTCTGCCCGGCGACCACCAGCCTGTCCGGTTCGGCCCGCACCCCGGACTCCGCCACCAGCGGCAGCAGTTCGTCCCGGACGGCCTCCCACACCTCGGGCCGGCACCCGAACTCGGCCTCCCTGTCCTTGGCCGGCAGGAAGACGAGCGTGACGGGGGGCATTTCACCGGCGGCGACGGCCGAGTCGAACGCGGTCGTCGCGGGGTGCAGATACAGCCAGTCGTCCCCGTCGAGCAGCAGGACCACCGGACCGCCACCGCCCACCGGATGGACGCGCACCGTGCGCCGTCCGCCGAGCCGTTCGCTGTTCCAGCGGAGCCGGGTGCCGGGGAGGGGCGGTACGGCATCGTCCCCGGCACCGAACACCGGCCAGTGCGGCTGCGCCGGGAGGTCCGGGGTCGCGGCGAGGGACCGTTCGGCGCCGGTGCCCACCGGGTTCAACGGGTCCGCGAACGCCTCGTCACCCGCGAGGAGTTGGTAGGTCACCCGCAGTCGCGCGGGCATGGGCACCTCGGCGTACCAGCAGTCCGTGTCGCGCCACCGGCGCAGCGGGACCGGCTCGGACCAGCTCTCGAAGACGACGCTCGCCGGGGATCCGCGCCACAGGAACAGGGCGGTGGTGCCGCCGCCGTCGGCCGGTGCCCACGCGGGCGTCCGCGCCGTCGCCCAGAACTCGTCGCCGCCGGGCCCGCCCGGCAGCCCGAAAGCGTCGAAGGGGCTCTCCTCGTCGGCCGCGAGGCGCATGGACGTCTCCTTGTGAGAGGGAAGGGAGAAACGTTAGGCTCCCCCGTGATTAGGGGAGCCTAACCTAACGTTAGCCTCTCCTTCCGGTGGACCCCGAGGAGGAACCGACAGATGAGCACCAACCCCTTCGACGACCCCGAAGGCCGTTTCCTGGTCCTGGAGAACGGCGAGGGACAGCACTCGCTCTGGCCGTCTTTCGCCGAGGTGCCCGGAGGGTGGACGATCGTCCTCGACGAGGACACGCGTGACAACTGCCTCGACTTCATCGAGGCCCGCTGGACCGATCTGCGTCCCCGGTCCCTCGCGGCGTCCACGGACGGCTGACCTCCCCGAGACCGGCAGGCCGCGATGCTCCGTGCTCGGGGACGACCCCCGGCGGGTGGCGGTGTTGCGCATCGGGGACATCGAGGTGGTGGCGACCTTCGTCGACGGCGACGAGACGGGGAGGGCGGCGGACTCGCCCTTCCGGCGCTGACGTTCCCGCCGGGGAAGGCCGGCGCTGGACTCATAATTAAGGTAAGGCTAACCTTATTTCGTTTGTCCGTCGGAGTGACACGGCGACCGGCCGTTCTCCGAACGTGGAACCGAGGAAGGAAAGCCTTGATCACGGCTACGCCGCCCCCCGCCCCGCTGTCGCACGCGCCGCACCCGCTCCTCGCGCCGACGCCGCCCCCCGTACGCCCCGCCCGCCGGCAGGACGCCGCCGCACTCGCCGAGCTGTCCCAACCCTTCGTGCGCTCGGGGGCGTTGCGGGAGCGGCCCCTCTCGCTGTACGCCGACCGGGCCGCCGACTTCCTCGTGGCGCAGGGCCCCGGAGGCCGCCTCGACGGCTGTGTGGGCCTGCGCGTGCACCCGGCGGGCCCGGGGGAGGGGCGCCGCCCCGTCGGCGTTCTGTACAACTTCTGCGTGGCCGGGCCGAAGCAGGGGTGCGGCGTGGGAGCCGGGCTCCTGCGTACCGCACTGGCCGCCGCCCGCGCGCAGTCGCTCGGCGCGCTGTTCACGGCGACGACCGGCGGCGGCGGGCTCTTCGTCCGGTACGGGTTCGCGCCCACGGCCGCGCGCCCGGCGCCTCCGTCCTGGGTGGCGTCCCTGGACCCGCGGCGCGGGGCACGGATCCTCGCGCGCGCCCTGTGACCGTCGGCCCGCCCGGCCCGACAGGCCGGGCGGGCCGGGGAGTTACGGGAGTCCGGGGAGTCCGGTGATCAGACGGCGTTCGCGCCGTGGTGGTCCGGGGCGTGGTCCGGGCGGTCGTCGGGGACCACGGTGGTGCCGGGGCTGGTCTCGTCCAGGACGCCGCGCAGCACCGCGTGCGGCACCCGGCCGTCGAGTACGTGCGCGCGCCGGACACCGCCGCGCACGGCCCGCAGGCACCCCTCCATCTTCGGCAGCATCCCGCTCGCCAGCCCCGGCAGCAGCCCGTCCAGCGCGTCGGCCGTCAGACGCCCGATCACCTCCGTGCTGTGCGGCCAGTTCGCGTACAGCCCTTCGACATCGGTGAGTACCACGAGCCGTTCGGCGCCGAGGGCCACGGCGAGGGCCGACGCCGCCAGATCCGCGTTGACGTTGTAGACCTGTCCGTCGAATCCCCGTGCCACGGGGGAGACCACCGGGATGTGGCCCTGGTCGAGAAGCGTGCGGACCATGTCCGGGTTGACCTCCACGACGTCTCCCACGAGACCGATGTCCACCGTTCGCCCGCCCACCCGGGCGGAGCGCCGTACGGCCGTCATCGTGTGCGCGTCCTCGCCCGTCATGCCCACGGCGAAGGGCCCGTGCGTGTTGATGTGGCCGACCAGGTCCCGCTGGACACGGCCGCTGAGCACCATCCGGACGACTTCCATGGTCTCCGGTGTGGTCACCCGCAGACCCGCCTCGAAACGGGTCTCCAGGCCGAGGCGGTCGAGCATCGCGCTGATCTGGGGGCCGCCCCCGTGCACCACGACCGGGCGCAGGCCCGCGTGCCGCAACTCCACGACGTCCCGGGCGAACGTCCGCCGCAGACCGGCGTCCACCATGGCGTTGCCGCCGAACTTGACGACGACGGTGCGCGTGCGCGTGGTCGTCGCGGTCCGATCGGTCATGGTCTCCGTCTCTCGTGGTGTCCATGTGTCCGGAGACCGGGCACCACGCCGGAGACGGACCCCCGACGCTCCGTTAGCTTAGCCTAACCTAAGCGGAAGGGGGGTGTGGGTCGTACCGGTCACGAAGGGGGCGGCGGACCGGCGGCGCGCGGGAGTTGTCGTCCCGGTCAGGGTTTACGGGCGATGCCCGCGTAACAGGCGGCCTCCGCGTCGGTGACGTTCTCGGCCTGGTCCTCGTCGGTCGGGCGCCAGCGCTGGGTGGGCACGACACCGGGGTCGAGAAGTTCCCAGCCGTCGAAGAGGCGGACTATCTCGGCGTGTGGCCGCGCCTGGCCGGGGGTGCCGGCGGCGCGGTAGGCGCCGGTGAGCCGGGCGATCCCCTCGGGATCGAAGTCGGGGGTGACATGGGTGATGGTGAGGGTGCTGCCCGAGGGGAGTGCCGCCTTGAGATGCTCGACGATGCCGTGCGCGCCGCCTTCGACACGGTCGTCGGTGACGAAGTGGAGCAGCGCGTTGAGGCTCAGCGCGATGGGCCGGGTGAAGTCGAGCGTCTCCGCTATCTCCGGTGTCGCCAGGAGCGCGGCCGGGTCCGTGACATCGGCGTGCGCGTACGAGGTGTGCCCCTCGGAGTGGCTGTGGAGCAGTGCCCGCGCGTGGGCCAGGACGATCGGGTCGTTGTCCGTGTAGACGACGCGCGCCGAGGGGGTGACCTCCTGGGCGACCTCATGGAGGTTGGGCGAGGTGGGGATGCCCGTGCCGATGTCGAAGAACTGGGTCATGCCCTCCTGGGCGAGGAACCGCGCAGCGCGCCGCATGAAGCGCCGGTTGATGCGGGCGGTGGCCAGGATGGAGGGGAAGGCCGCGAGGGCCTTGCCGGCCGCCTCGCGGTCGGCGGGGAAGTTCGTGGTGCCACCGAGGTAGTAGTCGTACATACGGGCCGAATGCGCCTGATCGAGTTTCAGGTCCACCGTGCTGTTCTCCGCCATGCCACGCCCCCAGGAGTGGTTCGCTGTCCGGTCGGCCGGCCCGGGTGCGCGCCGTACCGGCGCCCCCTCCGCCACCGGGGTTCACTTCCCGCCGTCCGCACGGAACAACCGCGGGAGCGAGGGGCGTTCCGCCGGGCCATGGCGGTCTGTTCGGACGAACGGGAACAGGTTTCCGAAACCGTCACCCGAACGCCTAAGTAGTCATACTATTACCGTCGGCGAAGACAATTGACCGAAGGTTTGCACAAGACGCCCGTTCTTCCGGTTGGCTGTCGAGTGAGACATCCCGTCTCCACCGAGATCCGCTCCACCGTGGCGCGGCACGGTGCCCCCCACCCCCCCCCAAGGACATGCGTGGAACTCGATCGGGAAGCCCCGGCGGTTCGCGGAACCTTCGCCCGGGTCTTCACCGGCCACCCGAGGACCGCCACGAGAAGCGGCCCGGCGACCGAAGCGCGCGCCGGAGCACGCCACCTCCGAGGTCCGCAGTACGCCCCCCACACACCGTCGGGCGCCGCCCCGACACCGGACGCGCCGACGCGCGCGTCCGAGAGCGGAAAATGATGGCCGCCAGTACCCCCAGGACACGGGCCGCGGACGCCCCCGGCACCGGAGAAGCCCCCGACGACGCCCGGCAGGGACGGCTGGGCCTGACCTTCGACGCCTTCCACGACTACCACCGCGAATTATGGATGCGCTACGCCCACTCCCAGGTCGGCGGGCGCCCCGCGGCCGAGACCGTGGTGGACACCGCCTGCGCGCACCTGAAACGGGACTGGAAACACGCGCTGGCCCGGGAGTCGGTCTCCCGCTACGCTTGGTCGCTGCTGAAGGAGGAGACCCACCGCTGGCTCGACGAACGCGGACTGCGGCCGCTCCTCGTCGGCACCGCCGCCTTCCACGCGGCACTCGCCAAACTCCTCCGGGACGGCACCCGGGACCAGTTCACCGTCCTGGAAGGTGAACTCGGCCTGTACGGCGCCATCATGGACCTGCCCGAGCGTCAGTACGACATCATCGTCCTCAGGTTCGTCCTCGGCGAGGACGAGGAGAACGTCGCGGAGTACCTCGGCATCGAACTCGCCACCGTACGCTCCCAGGCACAGCATGCCCGCCGCCGCCTGGCACGCGAACTCGACCTGGCCATCGAACCGACCGAGACGGAAGGGTAGCCGTGCGCACCAACGACCACGCCTCCATCAGCACCCTGCTCGACCAGGCAGAGGTCCTCGTCGACACCTACACCGACTACGACACCGAAGCCGCCAGGCGACGGGTCGAGGCCAGGGCCGCCCGCGTACCCTCCGAACCCGGTTCCGGCGCGCCGCGCACTCCCGCCGCGCACGAGCAGGCCGCCCGCGACCTCGACCTCGCGGTCTCCCTCATCGTCGACACCCCGCAGGCGGCAACGGCCCTGGCACGGCTGGCCGATGACGACCGGCCGGACCCCGAGGGCGCGGTCGTCTTCGGCGCGCTGCTCCATCTGGCACGTGACCACGACGCCGCCCAGTTCTGGTGGCAGTTCGCGGCCGGCGGCGGCAACCGCACCGCCGCCTTCTGTCTCTACCTCGCCCATGGACGGCGTGCCGAGTTCAGCGACGCCCGGCACTGGCGTGCGGAGGCCCGCAGACTGACCGCACCGGACAGCGCGCCGCCGGCCCCGGCCGCGCGCCCCCTGCTGCCGGAGAGCATCCGTCACCAACTCCTGACCCAGTGCCGCTCCGGCAGCCGCCCCACCCTTCCGGCCCGGCTGGAAGCGGTCATCAACCGCCTTCCCGTCGACCCGGACAACGACTTCGGTACGATCCCGCGCCCCGTCCCCACCCTGACGCGCGACCTTCCGCACGGCCATCAGTCCGCCCCGCCCGGCCGGGCGGGGAACGCCGGCACCTGAGACCCGACGCACCGTCCGGTGACGCCCAACCACCTTCCGCCGCCTGCCACTTTGCGTCCGCCGCTCGCCGCCCGCCGGGAAACCGGATGACCGGGGACCGGGCCGTTCCTCCCCCGGCCCCATGGACGACGAGGGGCACCTGCTGAGCATGGTCGGCGTCGAGGCGACCTGTCGGGCACCGGCGAGGGACCACCGCGCCGGCCTCCCGCTGGAGGGCCGCCACCACCGGGGCGACGACGACGCGTGGAACATCGCCGCCCTCGTCGTGCGGCCGGCGGAGCGCGGGGACCGGCCCGCCCCTTCCTGCGCGCACCGGGGACCCGTCGTGCCTCCTGCGCCCGGATCGCCTCGCCCGTTCCCCCGTCCGCGATGTGGTCCACACGTGTGCGCCCGCCGCCCGGCCCTCTAGGCTGGTCGGTGCAGCTGGTTCGTCCCTGTCCGCCAGGCAGGTGCGTCGTAAGAGGGAACCCGGTGGGAATCCGGGACTGCCCCGCAGCGGTGAGTGGGAACGACCGCCGTCATACGCACTGGGCCCGGACGGGTCTGGGAAGCGACGGCCAGTAGGAGTCTCGTGAACGGTACGAGACGGGCCCACGAGTCCGAAGACCTGCCCGTTGCCCGCGCGTGACCGATCGCGCGCGGTCGTTCCGGTGACCTCGTGGGCGGGTCGGCGCACATATCGAGCGGCACGCGCGTCCGACGACGCGGCGTGGACCGCACGATCGGTCGTCCCTTCGCGCCCGCGTCCCGTCCCCGGGACCTCAAGGACACATCTCGCGAAGGAGAGTTCCGTGACAGAGAAGTCCGCGGCCGCGGCAGCACGGGCCACCGTGTACGGCTACCCCCGCCAGGGACGGAACAGGGAACTGAAGAAGGCCGTCGAGGGCTACTGGAAGGGCCGCGTCGACGCCGCCGCCCTCCGCAGGACCGCCGAGGAGCTGCGCCGTACGAACTGGCGGCAACTGGCCGAAGCGGGCATCCAGGAAGTGCCCTCCGGCGACTTCTCCTACTACGACCACGTCCTGGACACCAGCGTCATGGTCGGCGCCGTCCCCGAACGGCACCGCGCGGCGGTTGACGCCGACGCGCTGGACGGCTACTTCGCCATGGCTCGCGGCACCCGGGACGTCGCGCCGCTGGAGATGACGAAGTGGTTCGACACCAACTACCACTACCTGGTGCCCGAGTTGGGCCCGGACACCGTCTTCACCGCCGACCCGGCCAAGCAGGTCGCCGAGTTCGGGGAAGCCCTCGCGCTCGGCCTCACCGCCCGCCCGGTCCTGGTCGGCCCCGTCACCTACCTCCTGCTGGCCAAGCCCGCCCCCGGTGTCCCCGCCGGCTTCGAGCCGCTGACCCTGCTCGACCGGCTCCTGCCCGTGTACGCCGAGATCCTGGCCGACCTGCGCGCGGCGGGAGCCGAGTGGGTGCAACTGGACGAGCCCGCGCTGGTCCAGGACCGTACCCCCGCCGAACTGGAGGCCGCCGGCCGCGCCTACCGCGAGCTGGGCGGGGCGGCCGACCGGCCCAAACTGCTCGTCGCCTCCTACTTCGGCCGGCTCGGGGACGCGCTGCCCGTCCTCGCCAGGGCCCCGATCGACGGACTCGCGCTCGACCTCACCGCATCGGCCGCCGCCGACCTCGACGCCCTCGCGGCCGTCGGCGGGCTGCCCGGCAAGCGACTGGTCGCGGGCGTCGTCGACGGACGCAACATCTGGATCAACGACTACGAGAGGTCCCTCACCACCCTGGGCACGCTCCTCGGCCTCGCCGACCGCGTCGACGTCGCCGCCTCCTGCTCCCTGCTGCACGTCCCGCTCGACGCCACCGACGAACGCGACATCGACCCCGGGATCACCCGCTGGCTCGCCTTCGCCCGGCAGAAGACGGAGGAGATCGCGGTCCTGGCACGCGGACTCGGGCAGGGCACCCACGTCATCACGGCCGAACTCATCACCAATCGCGCCGCGCTCGCCTCCCGGGCCGGCTCCGCCCTCACCCGCGACCCCGCCGTGCGCGCCCGCACCGCCGCCGTCACCGACGCGGACGCACGGCGCTCCCAGCCGTACACCGAACGCACCACGGCGCAGCGGACCCGTCTCGGCCTCCCGCCGCTGCCGACGACCACCATCGGCTCCTTCCCGCAGACCGCCGAACTGCGCACCGCGCGGGCCGACTTGCGCGGCGGGCGGATCGACACCTCCGGATACGAGGAACGGATCAGGGAAGAGATCCGGGAAGTCCTGTCCTTCCAGGAGAAGACCGGGCTCGACGTCCTGGTGCACGGTGAGCCCGAACGCAACGACATGGTGCAGTACTTCGCCGAACAGCTGACCGGTTACGTCGCCACGAGCCACGGCTGGGTGCAGTCCTACGGCACCCGGTACGTGCGCCCGCCGGTCCTCGCCGGGGACATCTCCCGGCCCGGACCGATGACCGTGCGCTGGACGTCGTACGCGCAGTCGCTCACCGACCGGCCGGTGAAGGGCATGCTCACCGGGCCCGTCACGATGCTCGCCTGGTCATTCGTCCGCGACGACCAGCCGCTCGCCGACACCGCGCGCCAGGTCGCGCTCGCACTGCGCGACGAGGTCGGCGACCTCGAAGCGGCGGGCACCCCGGTCATCCAGGTCGACGAACCCGCCCTCCGCGAGACGCTGCCCCCGCGCTCCGCCGACCAGGCCGGCTACCTGGCGTGGGCGACGGAGTCCTTCCGGCTGACCACCGGCGGGGTACGGCCGGACACCCAGATCCACACCCATATGTGCTATGCCGAGTTCGGCGACATCGTCCAGGCCATCGACGACCTCGACGCCGATGTCATCAGCCTGGAGGCCGCACGCTCCCACATGCAGGTCGCCGGCGAACTCGCCGCGCACGGGTACCCGCGCGAGGCCGGACCCGGTGTCTACGACATCCACTCCCCGCGCGTCCCCACCACCGAGGAGGTCACAGCCCTGCTCCGCAAGGGACTTGAGGCCATCCCGGCCGACCGGCTCTGGGTGAACCCGGACTGCGGGCTGAAGACCCGCGGCTGGCCCGAGACGCGGGCCGCACTGGAGAACCTGGTCGCAGCTGCCCGCGCGATCCGCTCACGACCGGCCACCGACGGCTCCTGACCCGCGGGGCGCCGTGGCGGGCCGGGCCGGAGAGCGACACCTCCGGGTCCGGCCCGCCGCCGCGCCGGGCCATCTCTTTGCGGCGGCGGAGCGGGCGCATGACACTTGAGGTGCGGGGGCCACGCTCGGCGAGGGAGAGTCGTATGCCCCAGGGCGACAAGAGCCGGGACGACCACGACCGGCAGGAGTTCGACGGAGAGGAATCCGGCGCGGAAGAGGCGGAAGTCGTCGACGGGGAAGAGGAACCCGACGAATACGCCGAGGGCGAGGTGGTCGAACAGGGACCACCGGATGTCTATCTGGACGTTCCGGTGCTGAACATCGAGGAGATCCAGCTCGGCGTGCAGGATCTGCGGGCCCATGTGTCCCTGAAGGCCGAAGTCCTCGATCTGGTCCGGCTGAATGTCGGCGCGGACGTCACGCTGGGATCGGTGGACCTCGACATCAAAGGTGTCGAGGCGCAGGCGCAGCTGAAGGTCCGCCTCCACAACGTCGCGACCATCGTCAACCGTGTATTGACGACGATCGACCGGAACCCCGAAATCCTGGAGCAGTTGAGCAAGGGTCTGGGAGAGGCGGTCGAGGAAGTCGGTACGGGCGCCGGGGGAGCGGTCAAGGAGATCGGCAAGGGCACCGGTGACGCCGCCGAGAGTGTGGGCCGGGGCGCCGGCGCCGCTGTCGAGGACGTCGGCGAAGGTACGGGCAAGGCGGTGGAGGACGTGGGCGAGGGCGCCGACGAGGCCGTGAAGGACGTCGGCGGGAGCGCCGGCGACAGCATCGAGGCCGTCGGGAGGAGCACCGGCGAAGCCGTCACGCCGGACTCGGCAGGTAAGGCCCACAAGACCCGCAAACACACCCGCGGGCCCGCGAAGGACACCGGCTCACGCAGGCGAGGCGACGGATCGGGCGAACAGCGCGAGGCGCGGAACGCCAGGACGGCCCGCCGCCGCGACGCGTACAGACGCTGATCCCCATGGGGGTGCCTCGGCGGGGGGCCTCACCCGAATGGCGTTGTCCGGACGTGCGGAGCACCCTGGTGAGGGGGGACGACCGCCCGGGAGGCATCTCTCCCGGCGGTGACAACCCAGGAAGACTGGTCGGTCATGACAGTGAACGAAGCCACCTCGAAAGCAATGTCCAACGGCCACCACCACCGCCACGACGTCAGAGGGAGAACGACGATCGCGGACTCGGCGGTGGCTTCCATAGCCGGTGTCGCGACCCGCGAAGCGGCGGGTGTCCACGCGATGGGCGGCGGAGTCTCCCGGACCCTGGGAGCCGCCCGGGACAAGATGTCCCTCTCCGACGACGCCTCACGCGGAGTACGGGTGGAAGTCGGCGAGAGACAGGCCGCCGTCGATGTGAACGTGGTCATGGAGTACGGCCATCCGCTTCCCCGGACCACCGACGACATCCGCTCGGGCGTCTCCGACGCCGTCGGGAACATGACCGGACTCGATGTCGTGGAGGTCAACATCGCCGTCCTCGACGTGCACGTACCCGGGTCGGACGACGACAGCGGCGAGTAGTCCCCGCGACCGTCAGAGTCGTCCGCCCGTCATACGGGTCAGCGGCCCGACGTGCGGCTTGGCCGTCTGACGGCCCAGGGCGAAGGCGCCGCCGGCCAGCCCGACGACTCCCGCCGCCGCACCCGCCGCTATCGCCTTGCGGTGCTTGACGGCGGTCCACGCGGTGGACGCCGTGGCAGCCGCTCTGCCCGCGGTGGAGATGAGGGCCTGCTGCCCGCTCTCCCAGCCGCTCACGGCCGCCTGGCCGGCCCGCTTCGTGGCGTCGCCCGCCGTACGCGCACCGTTCCCGACGGACTTCTCGGCCGCCTGCCCCGATTCCCTGGCCTTCGACGCGGCGGCGGTCGCGTCCGTCTTCGCGCGGCTCGCGGCGGTCTTGGCCGTCTTGGCCGTCTTGCGGGCGGGGGCGCCGGTGCGCTTCGCCGCCGTCTGCCGCCCCTTGCCGGCGGTCGATTTGGCGGCTGATTTGGCGGGCGTGTTCGCCTTTCGCGCCGCGCCGTTCGCGTTCGCCTTCCGGGCGGTGCCGTTCGCGTCCTTGTTCGCTTCGTTCTCTGAAGTCATGACGTTCGTGTTGCCTCTCGACAGTGCCTGAAACGCCGACGCCCGGCTCAGCCGGGGTCGCGGGGGAGCAGGGAACCGAGCGGGCCGAGGTCCAGATTGAGGTCGTCCATGGTGAGGTCGTAGCGCTCACAGAGTTCGGTCATCCGGTCCTGGAGGATCATCAGCGTCATACCGATGCGCTCCTCCTGGTCCTCCCGGAGATCGCCCTGGTCGACCCGGTGCAGGGCGGTGCGCTCCATGAGCTGCCGCAGTAGTTCGACGATGGTGAGAACGAGCTTGATCAGGTCCCGTTCCACCGTGTCGGGGTCGGTTTCGAGGCGCTGGGCGATGCCGTCACGCGACGCGGGCTCGTCCGGTCCCGTCGGGACGAGATCGAACGCCCGCGCCGCCGCCCGTGCGACGTCCTGAAGATCGTCGCCGCGGGGTGTGTCAGCCATGGAGAGTCTCCTTACGGGCGCCGGCGGCGCCCGGTCCCGTGCCGTTCACCACGGGGCCGGTCCGTCGGGTGTGATCGAGCGGATGACCGCCCGCAGGTTGATGTGCACGAGGTCCACGTCGGCCACGGAGAGCACGAGATCTCCGGTCAGGACGGCTCCGCCGGTCAGCAGCCGGTCGAGCAGGTCGATGAGCGCGACCGGCCGTCCGGCGAGGGACTCGATCGAGTCGTCGTCCGAGCCGGCCGGGCCGTCGTCGTGTCCGGCGCCGCCCGGCGGCCGGCGGCCCCGTGTCCCGGCGAACCCGACCGTCGGCAGGGCCTCGTTCAGTTCGCCGTTCACCGTCGCCCGCCGTTCCCGCCGCTGCCCCCGGCGGCCTCGGCCGGCGGTGTCGCGAAGGAGTACGGCGCCCAGGGACCGGTGATCTCGACACGTACGCCGGGAACGTCGTCGGCGAGCCCCGCGAGCGCCGCGCGGAACTCGGCCACCCGGGACGCCTCCACCAGATAGGCGTCGTTGGCGATGTTCTCGCCCGCTCCCGCCGCGAGATCCCCCTGCTGGAGCCGGTGCGCCAGCCGGGCGCGGGCGGTCGCGCCCACCCGGGCGGGTACCTCGGCGGCGACCGCCCCGGCCGCCTGGTAGGCGTCGCGGTGGTGACGGCGCTGTTCGCGGCGCTGCCGCAGATAGGCGCGCCCGGGGCCGGTCTCGGCGGGCTCGCCCGGCCCCGTGGCCGTCGTGGCCGCCGCGCTCGCCGCGGCGGCCTCTCGCGGGTCGGCGTAGACCTTGACGCCCAGTTCGACATGGCCTTCGAGCCGGGAGAGCAGGTCACCGAACTCCACGGCCCGTTCGACCAGCATCTCGGCCACCCGGGCGTCGTCCAGATACACCGTGGCCAGCCTCATGGGCAGCACGGTCGCGCTCTCGTACGCGGCCTCGACCACGCGATGGTGCGCACGGGCCAGCACTTCGAGCTGTCCGATGTCCTCCATCTGCGCCCGCAGACCGTCCGTACCGAACGATTCGTGGGGCACCGACGACACCAGGGCCAGGAGATCTCCGGCGCGCACCGTACGCAGCGCGCCGCCGTGCGCCCCGGTGCGGCCCGACAGCGCGGAGTCCAGCGTCGTCCCGGCGCCGCCGACCGCGTAGACGTACCTCATCGGCGGGGCCACACGGCGTGCGTCGGTGCTGTTCACCGCTCCCTCCTCTCTTCCACCGCGGCACGCAACTCGGCCAGCTCGGCGCGCAGTTGCGCGTTCTCCAGTGCCAGCGGACCCGCCTCGCCGCCGTCGGAGGACGAGCCCTGCACGCCGCGGGGGCCGTGGTCGTCGCGGTCGCCGGTCGCGTTCACCGACCCCGAGGGCCGGGCGCGGGAGGAGAGCGAGGGATCGTGCTCCCACCAGTCGATGCCCATCTCCTTGGCCTTGTCCACGGACGCGACCAGCAGTCTCAGCTTGATGGTGAGCAGCTCGATGTCGAGCAGATTGATCTGGATGTCACCGGCGATGACGATGCCCTTGTCCAGGACACGCTCAAGGATGTCGGCGAGATTTGCGGATGACCCTTGCTGGCCGTACGGGGACATCCCGGAGGAGGTCCCCATACGGCCGGCCAGTGAATCGGTCACTGGAATCAGCCCTGTCTGTGCTGTCGGCGGAGTGTGTCAGCGACGCGCCGAGGCGGTACGGCGCCGGGGACGCGGGGCCGGCTCCTCCTCTTCCTCCTCGCCGTCGACGAGTTCGTCCTCGTCCTCGTCCACGTCTTCGTACGCGTCCTCGTCCTCGGCAGGTGCGTCCTCCTCGACGGGAACCTCCTCGTCGGCGCGAGCCTCGTCGGCGGGAGCGTCCTCCTCATCGGCGACGTCCTCCTCATCGGCGACGTCGTCCTCGTCGTCGTACTCCGCACGCTCCTCCCGCTCCTCCTCGGGGAGTTCCTCCTCTTCCTCCTCCGCGTACTCCTCGTCGGCCCCGGCCTCCGGGGCGTCCTCGGCCTCTTCCCTCTCCCGGGCCTCTTCCTCCTCGACGGCCTCGTCGTGCTCCAGCACGACCTCCCCGTCGCGGATCTCACCGCGCCAGCCGTCGGTGGCCTCGCCGCGCATCATGATGAACTTGCGGTAGAGCTTGAGGTCGAGACGGGCCCGGCGGCCCTGGGCGCGCCAGATGTTGCCGGTCTTCTCGAACAGCCCCTTGGGGAAGTACTCGAGAACCAGCAGCACCCGCGTCAGGTTGTCGGTGATGGCGTGGAACGTCACCACGCCCTTGACCGTGCCCTTGGCGCCCTCGGTGGTCCAGGTGATGCGCTCGTCCGGCACCTGTTCGGTGACGTTCGCCTTCCAGCTGCGGGTGGACTTGGCGACCTTCACCTTCCAGTTGCTGCTGGTGTCGTCGGCCTTCTCGACGCTCACGACACCCTTGGCGAAGGTGCTGAACTCCTGGAACTGCGTCCACTGGTCGTACGCCTCGCGCACCGGCACACCGACGTCGATGTCCTCGGTGATGGTGACGCTCTTCGACTTGCCACCGCCGCTCTTGCGCCCCTTGCCGAACAAACCCTTGACCTTGTCCTTGATGGTGTCCTTCAGATGGGAGGTACCGGCGGCCATGGCAGCCTGCGCGGGCGACTTGCCCTCGCCGAGCGCCTGACCGCCCTTGGCCAGGGACTTCACCGCCCCGCCGGGACCGTTCCCGGAGTCGCCCAGCTTGCCGACGCCCTCGCCGAGCCGCTGCCCGAGATTGGTGACGGCGTGCGTGGCGCGCGCCTTGAGGTAGTTCTGGAGCTCCTCTTTGAGACGGTCGGTGGCCGGGTTCTTCGCCACGTCGTCCTTGAGCCTGCTGAAGGTGGAGTCAGCCATTGCCACCACCCCGTTCCTTGCGGCCGGCCGACGGAGCGGTCTTGCGCGCCGTGGACGAGGTCTTCTTGCGCGCCTCCCCGGTGCGGCCCGAGGCGGTCCCGCGGGAGCCGGAGGAGGTCTTGGCCGCGGGTTTGGCGGTCCGTTTGGCGGCCGTCCTGCGGCGCGGCGCCGGCTTCTCGTCCGGCTCGTCACGCTCGTCCGCCTCGTCGGCGTCGTCGCGGACGTCCCGGCCGTCGGCGTCGCGCTCGTCGTCCTCGTGGTCCTCACGGTCATCGGCGCGGACGTCCTCCGGGTCGCCCTTGCCCTCAAGGCCCAGGGTCCGCTGGTGAAGGGAGTCGGCCAGACCGGTCGCCCGCTGCGTCAGGGCGTTGGTGGCGGCGGTTTTCGTGGCGTCCACCAGCTCCTTGCGGACCTGGTCGTTGAGGGTGCCCAGCACGGGCGAGTTCGCCACCAGTTTGCCGAGCTGCTTCGGATCGAAGTCCAGTTTCTTGCCTGCCAGGAACATTCCGAGGCCGATGGCCATTTTGGCTTTCTTCGTGCGTCCCAGCAGGTAACCACCCACCAGGGCGACACCTATCTTGACATTGCCTGTCATCTCTTGTGCACCTCAATCTCCCCGTGTCAGGGATCGGCCCGCAGACGCCGCTGTTGCGCCTCGATCTCATCGAGTCTGTCCAGCAGTTCGTCCTCGCGCCGGTCGAATTCCTCTTCGCTGATACCGCCGCTCAGCAGCTCCTTCTCCAGGTCGGCCAATTCCTTGCGCACGGGACCGGGGTCGTAGTATTCGCGTTCCGCCGCGAGCACCACCTGATCGAGAACCCAGACGGACCCTCGCACGGGTGCGAGCGGCAGAGTGAGAATCTGCGTGATGAGGCCCATGACGGATCCTCCGATCATCGGGAGCCTGTCGAACGAGCGGTTGTCAGACGAAGCTGTAAGGCGGCAGCGGTCCGTTCAGGGCGAACTCGTAGCCGTCGCCCCGGCGTTCGGCCTCTTCGTGAACGGCCTGCGAGAAGGCCCCGGCCTCGTCACGCTTCACCAGGAAGGACACATTGAGGAAATGCGCCTTGGTGGGTTCGGCCCGCGATTCACGTTCCGCCGACGCGGTCAGCGCGCCGAGCATTTCCGCCGCCACCGCCTCGTTCCGGACCTGGATCTCACGGGAGACGAGTTCGCCGAGCGCCACCTTCTCGTCGTGGGCGGCGGGATTCTCCCGCGTGTACTCACTGAGTCGGCGCACTTCCTCCGAATCGGCGAGTATTTCGCGCAGCAGGCTCTGCTCCACGCGCGACACCTTCAGGTTGTATTCCAGACGGCCGTCGAGTTCGGTGAGGCGGGCGGTGTAGCTTTCCCGGTCCTCCTCCAGCGCCGCGCGCACCTGGTCGTCGTCCGGGCCGACGAGGCCGAACCTCATCGGCAGGGCGGCGCCGTCGGTCATCAGCCGCTCCAGCACGCTCTGGTGCGCGACGAGATCGCGGCGTTTGGCACGCAGGTCCGGCGGCGTGTCACTGACGACGGCGCCAAGAGCCCTGGTCCGCACGGTCCGCAGGGGCGACGGAGGATCGCCGACACCGCTCAGACCGTCCAGCCGCAGCGGATGGTCGGCCGCGGTGATGGCGTAGACATATGTGGGCATCGGTCACTCCTCCCGGCGCTGGGTGGTGCGGCGGCTGCTGGACGAAGCGGTCTTGCGCGCGGGCCGCTTCTCCTTCTCCTTGTCGTCGTCGGAGCTGGAGCGGGAGTCGGAGTCCGAGCCCGAACGGCCGCTCTGGAACGAGTCGGTGAAGGCTTCCACCGCGCCCGTCAGCGCTCCTTTCGACTTCCCCTTGGCCCCGCTCTCGACCGAGTCACCGACTATGTCGGTGAGCTGCGTCGGGGCCTTGCGGCCCGATTCGAGGTCAAGCCGGTTGCATGCCTCGGCGAAGCGCAGATAGGTGTCCACGCTGGCGACGACGACACGGACATCGATCTTGAGGATTTCGATACCGACGACCGACACACGAACGAAGGCATCGATGACGAGCCCCCTGTCGAGGATCAGCTCAAGAACGTCGTAGAGATTGCCGGATCCGCTTCCGGCGGTGTTGGAGGCGTTGCTCTGCTGTACGAGACTCATCGTCGGCCTTCCTTCCAATGAGTTCTGTTGCGTGGTCCGGCCCGAGCACGGTGCGAATGCGGCTCAGCGGTCGACCTGGCCCCGTGCGTACCGGCGAATTCGCTCGTAACTCACGAGTTGCCCCTGACCGTCGAGCGAGACGCGATAGGAGGCCATGACACTGGTGGTGTCGGGGATCTTCTCGATCTCCACTACTTCCACGTCGGCTGTCCAGCCCTCGTCCGTCGCCTTGAGGGCGGACACGGAGTTGGGTTCACAGCGGAGCAGCTCGGCGAGTTGTCCGGCGGCTTTTCGCATCGCCGTCGAGATGTCGATCCGCGCCTGCTTCTCTTCGCCTTCCTTGCTGTCCGTCACAGCCATTTTCCCGCCTGTCGTACGTCGTCCGGAGACACTTCCCGGCCGTGCTGTCCGGTTGATTTCGATTGGGCATCGCCCGTGGTGCCACCCCCTGGTGCCCATCGGATCCGAACGTATGCGTGAGAGAAAACACAGCGCTTCCGGCGCTTCCCGCCGAGGAAGGGGAGAACGTGTGTACGGTCGGGCGCATGACGCTTCAACATCCCGCGAAACGTGGTGGCGACAGTCCCGGACGGTTCGCCCGCCTTGCCGAGTACGCCTCCAACTTCACCAGCTCGCCGGCGTTCTTCGGGGTCTGCATGGTCCTCGTCGGCGTCGTCATCGGCGCGCACTTCGCCAAGCTGGAGGTGACCTGGCTGCTGCTCGCCGGCGAGTCGATGACCGCGGTGACATTGCTGCTGCTCGCCCTGCTGAAGAACTCCGAGCGCCGCGCGGAGCACGCCATCCAGCTGAAGCTGGACGCCATCGCGGCGGCGCTGCTGGAGACCCAGGAAGGCAAGCCGGGCACCGCTGTGAAGAGTCTCAGGGAGGCCATCAGGATCGAGGACGACACCTGACTCCTGCGGTCGGCCGGACCGGTGCGCCTGCCCTCTGAGGGTTAACGATCGAGCGTATGTGCCCGTGGAGATACGGGCGCGCCTGCGCCTACATTTGCCTGGCGGTCGCTGCGGTTCGTGGTTCGGTTCGGGTTCGGCGTCGAGGGAGGCCGCTCATGGCCAGCGCGTTTCAGGAGCGCAAGCTCAAAGGGATGTTCGCCGCGTTCGACGCGGACGGTGACGGCTATCTGCGGCAGCGGGACTTCGAGGCGCTCGTCGCCCGCTGGAGCCGGCTGCCGGGAGTGGAGCCGGGCACGGAACTGCGCGCCCGGGTGGAGTCGCTGCTGATGGGCTGGTGGGCGGCGCTGGTCGAGGTCGGGGACGCCAACGGAGACGGCGCCGTCGACCTGGACGAACTGCTCGCGCTCGTCGACCGGCTCCCGGCCATGGTCGGGGACGTCACCGCGACCGCCGACACCGTCTTCGACGCCACGGACACCAACGGCGACGGCCGGATATCCCCGGAGGAACACCACAGGCTCGTCGAGACCTGGAACGGGCAGCCCGCGGACATGACGGGCGTCTTCGAACTGCTCGACGCGAACGGCGACGGCCACCTCAGCCGTGCGGAGTTCGCGCTGTTGTGGCGCCAGTTCTGGATGAGCGACGACCCGGCGGAACCGGGGAACTGGCTCTGCGGCCGGTTCCCCGACAAGGTCCCGGGCGTGGTGTGAAATCCCGTTGCCCGGTTTGATCGCCGGGCGCGATGATCGGGGGATGCCCCCCACTCCGCCCGACGGCCGCGCCGGAATCGACGCGGCCCTGGTGAAACGTCTGATCGCCGCGCAGTTCCCGCAGTGGAGCGCCCTGCCGGTCACCCCCGTGGAGGTCGACGGCTGGGACAACCGGACATACCGGCTCGGCGAGAGCATGACCGCCCGGCTGCCCACCGCCGCCGGCTACGCCCCCGCCGTCGCCAAGGAGAACCGGTGGCTTCCTGTGCTGGCACCCCAACTGCCGGTCGCCGTACCGCCGGTGCTCGGACTGGGAGTTCCCGGTGAGGGCTATCCCTTCCCCTGGTCGGTGCGTGGCTGGCTGCCGGGCGGGACGGCGGTGCCCGAGCGGATCGGGGACATGACGGCGTTCGCCGTCGAGGTGGGCGAGTTCCTGCTCGCCCTCCAGCGCTGTGACGCGACCGGCGGCCCGGTCGCGGGGGAGCACAGCGCCTACCGGGGCACACCGCCCGCGCACTACGACGAGGAGACGCGCCGCTGTCTCGCCGCGCTCGACGGCCGGGTGGACACCGCCAGGGCCGCCGCCGTGTGGGAGGCCGCGCTCGCCGCCGAGTGGCGCGGGGAGCCGGTGTGGTTCCACGGCGACATCGCCTTCGGCAATCTGCTGGTCGCGGACGGGAAGCTGGCGGCCGTCATCGACTTCGGCACGTCGGGGGTCGGGGACCCCGCCTGCGATCTGGTGATCGCGTGGGGGATGTTCCACGGCGAGAGCCGGGCGGCGTTCCGGCGGACGGTCGGCCAGGACGAGGGCACCTGGGCCCGTGCCCGGGGATGGGCCCTGTGGAAGGCGCTGCTGGTCCTGTCCCGGGACATCGACACGGACGAGGAAGCGGCCCGGGCCAACAGAGGGGTGATCGCCGAAGTCCTCGCGGACCACGACGAGTTCGCCTGACGGGGCCGGACCCGGCCACGGGCCGGCGGCGTCCCGTACGCGCGGCCGGCGACGGGACCCGGAGCCTGACCGGGAGCCCCGGCCCCGCGCCGCTGCTCACCGGGTGTGTCCCGCTCCCCGCGCGCTCCGGCTCCCTCGGGTGTGTCCTGCTCCCCGCGCGCTCCGGCAGCCCTTAGTTTCGGTCCATGCCTCCGCTCTCGCCGCTCTATCTACTGCGCAAGCTGCTGGGCAACGAGCGATGGCAGCGGCTGCACGTGCGGGCCTCCGCGTGGGCGGCCATCGGTGTGGTCGTGGTGCTGCTGCTCGGTTCCTGGATCATCGTCCCGTTCGAGTCGTCGGCGCCCCGGGCGACCATCACCTCGTTCCCCCTCGCCCTGTGGTGGTCCGTCGAGACCGCGACCACCGTCGGGTACGGGGACCTGTACCCGGTCACCGCACCCGGCCGTGTCATCGCGGGCATCGTGATGCTCGTCGGGATCTCGGTCTTCAGCATCGTCACCGCCTCCCTGGCCACCTGGTTCGTGGGGAGCGCCGCGCGCAGGGCCCGCCGGGTGGCGCTCGCCCTGGAACACGCCGAGTCGGCGGGGGAGACGGACGCCGCCCGCGAACTGCGCGCCCTGCACGCACGCTTCGACCGCCTCGAACACCTGCTGGTCCGGGGCTCCGGCGACAACCCCGGGCCACCCGGCTGACCCGGCCCCGCGCCTTCCCGAACCGGCTGCGGGTCCGGGGCCTCACCCCGTGGGCGGCTCCGGTACGGGGGTGACCAGGGTGCCCTCGGTCATGAACCGGTGGAGGTTCCGGAAGGCGAGTTCCCCCATGGCCTCACGGGTCTCGTGCGTACCACTGGCGATGTGCGGCAGGAGTACCACGGTGTCGAGCGCCAGGAGAGCCGGCGGGACACGCGGTTCATCGACGAAGACGTCGAGCGCCGCCCCGGCGATCCCGCCCGTGAGGAGGGCGGCGACCAGCGCGGCTTCGTCGATGACACTGCCCCTGGCGATATTGACCAGATAGCCGCGGGGCCCGAGCGCTTCGAGCACGTCCGCGGAGACCAGACCCCGCGTGCCGTCACCCCCGGCGGCGGCGACCACGAGGACATCCGCCCCGGCGGCGAGTGCGTGGGGTGAGCCCGCGTAGCGGTACGGCACGTCGTCCGCCGCCGTACGCGAGTGGTAGCTCAGCTCGACGTCGAACCCTTCGAGCCGGCGGGCGATCGCGCGCCCGATCCGGCCGAGGCCCAGGATGCCGACCCGCTTCCCGCTCACCTTGGTAGTCAGGGGGAAGCCGCCCGGAACCCAGTCGCCCCGCCGTACATAACGGTCGGCGGCGGAGAGCCGGCGCATCACGTCGATCAGCGCGCCCACGGCCAGGTCGGCCACGCAGTCGGTGAGTACGTCGGGGGTGTTGCTGATCCGGATACCGCGGGCGCGGGCGCGCGGGACGTCCGTCGTCTCGTAGCCGACCCCGAAGTTGACGATGGCGCCGAGCCGGGGCAGCGCGTCCATCAACTCGTGCGAGACCCCGGTCCGCGCCCGGGTCACGGCGGCCACCACCTCGTCGCCGTGGTCCCGCAGGAACGCGGCCGATTCCGCCCCCTCGGGCAGTCGCACCGTGCGGTGGTGCGCCGCGAGCGCGGACTCCAGTGAGGCGGGCAGCGGACAGACCTGGAGGACCGTTCCGTCACCCGGTACGGGGGAGGCGGCCGTCACGCCGGAAGCACCTTCTCCACCAGCGCCGTGAGCTCGGCCAGTTCCGTCGCCGTGAGATCGGTCAGCGGCGGGCGTACGGGGCCCGGGTCCCGGCCGGTGGCCCTCAGCCCGGCCTTCACGATCGACACCGCGTAGCCCGGCTGCCGGTCACGGATGTCGAGGTAGGGCAGGACGAACTCGTCGAGCTTGCGGTAGACGGTCCCGGCGTCGCGTGCGCGCACCGCGTCGTAGAAGTCGAGCGCGAACTCCGGGACGAAGTTGAGCAGCGCCGAGGAGTACGTCGTGACGCCCATCTCCAGATACGGCAGGGCGTACGTCTCGGCGGTCGGCAGCCCGCCGATGGACAGCAGCCGCCCGTGCAGCCGCGCGTGGATGCGGGTCATCAGATCGACGTCACCGATGCCGTCCTTGAACCCGATCAGGTTGGGGCAGGAGTCGGTGAGTTCCCGCACCGCGTCGTAGCCGAACGCGGCGTTGGCCCGGTGGTAGACGATCACACCGAGGCCGGTCGCCTCGCACACCGCGCGGACATGGGCGATCAGCCCCGCCTGGGACAGCTCGGTCAGATACGGCGGCAGCAGGAAGACGCCCGACGCGCCCGCGGCCTCGGCGTCACGGGCCATCGCGACCGCCTGCGCCGTGCCGTACCCGGCCGGTGCCACCACCGGTTTCGCGTCTCCGGTAGCCGCGACGGCCGCCCGTACGACCCGGGCGACCTCGGTGGGCGTGAGCGCGAAGAACTCGCCGGTGCCGCCGGCGGCGAAGACACCGGACGTCGGCAGCGAGGACTGCCGGGCGACGTGTTCGCGGTAGGCGTCCTCGTCGAAGCCGAAATCCGGACGCGCGTGGGTGACGGGGAAGGACAGCAATCCCGTGCCGAGTACGGACCGCAGGGTCTCCGGGTCGAACAGCGTCATGGTGGTGCTCCAGGGTCGAGGGACTGACCGGAGCGTATGGGCGTCGGCGATACCTGTCTAACACCAAGAACGCATCACTTGATACCCGTTGAGCATGGCAGGGCAGGATCGGGCACCGGCGGTGGGCCGCTGACCGCTCCGCCCGGCCCCCGTGAAGCCCGGCGGGCCCGGCCCCGTAGCGTCGTGAGGGCCCGTCGCCCGCGGTGGGCCGAGCGCGTCAACCCCGTGCTCAGCGCGGTGCGGGAAGTCGTGGCCGCCGGTGCCGGCGCCCTTGGGGTCTCCTGTCGCACCCCTTGACGGCCCCAGGGGGCAAGCCTACGGTTCCGTCTACAAATGCAGACTGGGTCCGCATTTATAGACAGCTTTCGCTGGCTCTGCGACTCCGGTAGCACCTACTCAGCCCATCGGAGAGACGATGCTGTCTTCCGTACGTCGATCGCCCCTGCTTTCCGCGCTGTACAAACCCCCTCGTTCCCCGTCATCCGCCCCTCGTGCCGGGCGTCGTCGCCGCGGCAGGGCGCCGGTCGCCGGCCTCGCCGCCGCGGCGCTGCTGTTCACCAGCGCGTGCACGGTCGCCAACAGCGACACCGGCGGCGCCATCGGCGCGGCCGGCGGCAACACCCTGCGGATCGTGCTCGATCAGGAACCGCCGACCCTCGAACCCTGCGAGTCCTCACTCGCCTCCACCGGTGTCGTGGTCCGCTCCAACGTCACCGAACCGCTCGTCGAGCGGGACCCCGACACCGGCGAACTCCAGCCGCTGCTCGCGACGGGCTGGCGGCAGACGGCGCCCACCACCTGGACCTTCGACACCCGAACCGGTGTCACCTTCCAGAACGGGCAGGAGTTCACGGCCGAGGACGCCGCGTTCTCCATCGACCGCGCGGTCAACTCCGATCTCTCCTGCAACGTCGACGGCTACGTCTTCGACGACTCCGGTGTCGAGGTGCGCGCCACCGGCGACACCACCGTGACGGTCACCACCGCGAAGCCCGATCCGATCCTTCCCCTGCGGCTGAGCTTCATCGAGGTGGTGCCGCGCACGACCAGCACCGAGGCGAAGGTCAGAGTGCCGGTCGGGACCGGCCCGTACGCCGTCGGCGGCTGGCAGACCGGTGTCTCCATCACGCTCGACCGCAACGACGACTACTGGGGCGAGGCGCCCGCGTTCGCCCGCGCCCGCTACGTGTGGCGGTCGGAACCGAGCGTACGCGCCGCGATGATCACCAAGGGCGAGGCCGACCTCGCGACCGCCCTCGACCCGAAGGACGCCACCGAGGAGAACTCGGTCGCCTATCCGAACAACGAGACGACGGCGCTACGGCTCGACGGCCGCGAGGCCCCGCTCGACGACATCCGGGTCCGCAAGGCGATCGACATGGTCATCGACCGGCAGTCGATCTCCGAGACCCTCTTCGGCGAACTGGGCGAGCCCGCCGCGCAACTCGTCCCGAAGGGCGTCGTGGGCTTCAACGACGGCCTCACCCCGACCGAGCCCGACCTCAGGGCCGCCCGCGCACTCGTGAAGGCGGCGGCGGCCGACGGCGTACCCGTCGACCGGAAGATCACCCTGGTCGCGCGCAACGGTCAGTTCCCGAGGGTCGCCGAGACCGCCGAGGCGCTCCAGTACCAGATGGCGCAGCTGGGGCTGAACGTCAAGATCCTCATGACCGACACCGCCGCGCACCTCCAGTACCAACTGCGGCCCCTGCCCGAGAACGTCGGACCGATCGCCCTGCTGATCATGCACGGCAACCAGGCGGGCGACGCGGCGTTCACCGCCAGTCAGTACCTGCTCAGCGGCAGTCCCCAGTCCACCTTCGGAACACCGGAGCTGGACCGGCGGGTCGCGGCGGCGACCGCGCTGGCCGGCGAGAAGCGCCAGAGAGCCTTCGCCGAGGTGTTCGCCTACCAGAACGAGGCCGTCGCGCAGTACGTCCATCTCGCGCACATGCGCGGACTGCTCGGTCTGTCGTCGTCGGTGCGCTACGAGCCCAACTCCGCCACCGGTGACGAACTGAGACTGGCCGCGGTCGGCCGCGCCGGGGAAGAGAGCCGCTGACATGACGACCTTTCTCCGCAAACGGATCATATCGAGCGCGATCCCCCTGGTCTTCGTGGTGTTCGGCGTCTTCTGCCTGGCACGGCTGACCGGCAACCCCGTCAACCTCTACCTGCCGCTGAGCGCCACCCCCGACCAGCGGGCCGCGTTCTCCGCCGAGCACGGCTTCGACCAGTCGATCGGCGCCCAGCTCTGGGACTACCTCGGCCAGGTGGTGCGGCTCGACTTCGGGACGTCACTGCGCACCGGGCAGTCGGCCGCCGACATGGCGCTGACCGCGTTCCCCGCGACGCTCCAGCTCGCGGCCGTCACCATGGTCATCGCCGCGCTGGGCGCGATCCTGATCGGCAGCCTCGCCGCCTACCGGCCCAACTCCCTCGCCGACCGGATCGCCAGCTTCCTGGCGATGGCCGCGGCCAGCATCCCGGACTTCTGGTTCGCCATCACCGGAGTGCTGATCTTCGGCGTCAACCTGGCCGTGCTGCCCACCTCCGGCGTCTCCGGCGGTCCCGAGGTATGGATCCTGCCCATCGCCACCCTGCTGATCCGCCCGTTCGGCGTGCTCGTCCAGGTGGTGCGGGGTGCCATGGTCGCCGCGCTCTCCGCGCCGTACGTCAAGGTGGCCCGCAGCAAGGGCGCCGGCGAGAAGCGGGTCATCTTCGGCCACGCCCTGCGCAACGCGATCACGCCCGCCCTCACCGTCGCCGGCGACCTCACGATCGGGCTCGTCAACGGAGCGGTGGTCGTCGAGACGATCTTCGGCTGGCCGGGCATCGGCAAGCTCATGATCGACTCGATCCTCCAGCGGGACTTCGCCGTTCTCCAGGCGGCCGTCCTGCTCACGGCCCTGACGATCTTCGCCCTGAACATCCTCATCGACGTCTGCTACGCGCTGCTCGACCCGCGCGTCCGACAGGCGGTACCGGCGTGACCCAAGGAGCCACGATGACCACCACCGTCACCGCCACCGCCGAACCGCCCACCGGTACCGCCACCCCCGGCAGCCGACCACCGCGCTGGTGGACGCTCCTCGGCAGGGACCGGATCGCGGCCGTCGCCGCCGTACTGCTCGCACTGGTCTTCCTGATCGCGCTGTTCGGCCCCCTGCTCATCGGCGACCGCGCCGTACGGCAGGACCTGGCCGCCTCGCTGCGCCCGCCCTCCCTCGACCACGGCTTCTACGGACTGCTCGGCACGGACGTCCTCGGCCGCAGCGTGCTGGCCCGGCTGATCGAGGCGGCCGCGACCACCCTGTCCGTCGCCCTGCCGGCCGTGGTGTGCTCACTGGTGATCGGCTCCGCGATCGGTATGTGGGCCAGCTACCGCGGCGGCTGGCGGGAGAGCGCCGCGATGCGGGTCGCCGACGTGATCCTCAGCTTCCCCTCCCTGCTGCTCGCCGTCGTCGTCCTCTACGTCTTCGCGCCCAGCGCCACGAACCTCGTGCTGATCCTCGCGCTGGCCCGGATACCGGTCTATCTGCGGACCGCACGCGCCGAGGGCGCCGAACTCAGGAGCCGTCTCTTCGTGGACGCGGCACGGACGTTCGGCACCGGCACCTGGCCGACGATCCACCGGCACATCCTGCCGATCGCCATGCCGACGCTCCTCACGGTCGCCACCCTCGACTTCTGCTTCGTCATGCTGACCGAGTCGTCCCTGAGTTTCCTCGGCATCGGCATCCAGCCGCCTGACATCAGCTGGGGACTGATGGTCGCGCAGGGACGCCAGTACCTCCAGACGGCCTGGTGGATCGCGGTACTGCCCGGACTCGCCATCGTCCTGACCACCGTGTCGGCCACCGTGCTGGCCGCGTGGGTGCGGCTGGCGACGGACCCCGCGCAGCGCTGGCGGCTGACACTGCCCAGGAAGAAGCGCCGGCGGCCGGCCGCGCACGACGGCACGCGGCGGCCCGCCCTGCCGGTGTCCGCGACGGACACGGCGAAGACGCCCGAGCCGTCCGGGGCCGCGCTGCCCGCCGAGACGGCCGCCGGGGACGGCGGCAGCCGACGCGCGCTGGAGGTCGAGCACCTCAGCGTCGACCTCCGTACGCCCTCCGGCACCGTCCGCGCCCTCGACTCGGTCGGCTTCACCCTCGACAAGGGACGTACCCTGGCGCTGCTCGGCGAGTCCGGCTGCGGCAAGTCGATGACCGCGCAGTCGATCGCCGGGCTGCTGGAACCCGTCGCCGACGTGGTCGGCGGAGCGATCCGGGTCGGCGGCACCGACGTACTGCGGCTGAGCACCACCGCACGCAAACGGCTCGCCGGGCCCGTGCTGTCGATCGTCTTCCAGGACGCGCTCACCGCGTTGAACCCCGTCCAGACCGTGGGCAAACAGCTCGGCGAGCCCTTCCGTATCCATCACGGCCTGTCCAGGCGCCTGGCGCGGGAGAAGGCGATCGAGCTGATGGAGACCGTCGGCATCCCCGAGCCGCGCGCCCGCGCCCGCTCGTATCCGCACCAGTTCTCCGGCGGTATGCGCCAGCGGCTGCTCATCGCGATGGCCGTCGCGCTCGGCCCCGACGTACTGATCGCCGACGAACCCACCACCGCGCTCGACGTCACCGTGCAGGCGCAGATCATGCAGCTGCTGCGGGACCTCCAGGCCGAGCGCGACATGGCGGTCCTGCTGATCACCCATGACCTCGCCGTGGTCTCGGAACGCGCCGACGACGTCGCGATCATGTACGCCGGCAATGTGGTGGAGACCGGCCCGGTACGTGAGGTGTTCGCCCGTCCCCGCCACCCCTACACCAAGGGCCTGCTCGACTCGGTGCCCGAACACGCCGAGAGGGGCGGGCCGTTGCCCGCCGTCCCCGGCAGCCCGCCCGAGCTGAGCGCGGTCCCGCCGGGCTGCGTCTTCCAGGCGCGCTGCCCGCTCGCCAGGGAACGCTGCGCCGAGGAACGCCCCCGGCTGGTGTCCGACGACGGGGCGAGCCGCGCGGTCGCCTGCCACTTCTCCGAGGAGCTCACCCGTGCCTGAGAACGCCGCCTCCGGGACATCCGCCCCGCTGCTGGAGGTCACCGGGGTGACCAAGACGTTCCGCGTCCCGCGCAACGCCGCGGGACAGAACAGACTGACCGCGCTGGACGGCGTCGATCTGCGCCTCGGCCGGGGTGAGACGCTCGGGGTGGTGGGCGAGTCCGGCTGCGGGAAGTCCACCCTGGCCCGGGTGCTGCTCCTGCTGGAGCGGCCGGACTCCGGGACCGTACGCTTCGACGGGACAGACCCCTTCTCCTTGCGGAAGAAGGAGCTGCTCGCCTGGCGCCGGCGGGTGCAGATGGTGTTCCAGGACCCCTTCGCCTCGCTCAACGCCCGCATGTCGGCCGCCGACATCATCGGCGAGCCGTGGAGAAGCCACCGGGACCTGGCACCCACCGCGCGGGCCCGCGAGACCCGGGTACGCGAACTGCTCGACCTCGTCGGGCTGCGGGCCTCCGACGCCTTCCGCTACCCGAACGAGTTCTCCGGCGGCCAGCGCCAACGGCTGGGCATCGCCCGCGCCCTGGCCCTGGATCCCGATCTGATCGTGTGCGACGAGCCGGTGTCCGCGCTGGACCTGTCGGTGCAGGCGCAGGTGCTCAACCTGCTCTCCGATCTCCAGCGGCGGCTCCAGGTCTCCTACGTGTTCATCTCGCACGACCTGTCGGTGGTCCGGCACGTCGCGGAGCGGGTGTCCGTGATGTACCTCGGCAAGGTCGTCGAACACGGCGCCACCGAGGAGGTGTTCGAGCGCCCGGTCCACCCGTACACATCGGCGCTCATGTCGGCGGCCCCCGCGCTGGACGTCTCCGGCGCGCCGCCGCGCGGCGACCGCGTACTGCTGAGCGGGGAGATCCCCTCGCCGCTCGATCCGCCGTCGGGCTGCCGGTTCCGTACCCGGTGCCGGCACGCGGTCGCCAAGTGCGCCGAGGAGGAGCCACCGGTGAGTGTGCGCGACGGTTCGCACGAGGGCCTGTGCCACTTCCCGCTGAACTCCGGGGCGGCGGTCGCCGGGCCGGCGGGCGGTGGGGAAGCGGCGGCCGGCCCGGCATCGGCGGACAGGTGAGCCTGCCGGTATTCGCGCTGCTCTCCGCGGTCGTCCTGCTGGGCACGCTGTTCCAGGTGTCGATCGGCTTCGGCCTCGGGCTGCTCGCCGCTCCCGTGATCGCGCTGGTCGCGCCGCCCCTCGTCCCCGTCGTGCTGCTGCTTTCCACCGCGGTCACCGCTTCCGTACTGCTGCTGGACGGCGCGCACGTCAACCTCCGGGGCGCGGGGTGGGCGCTGCTCGGCCGGGTACCGGGGGTGATCGCGGGCGCCGCGCTGGTCGCCCTGCTGCCCGCGCGGTGGCTGGCGCTCTGCGTCGCCGGTGTGGTCGTGGTGGGGGTCGTCGCCAGCGTCCGCGGCTTCCGCCCGGCGCCGACCAGGCGCGCCGTGGCGCTGGCGGGCATGGCGTCGGGCCTGATGGGGACGGCGACCTCCATCGGAGGTCCGCCGATGGCGCTGGTCTGGCAGCGCATGACGGGGCCGGAGCTGCGCTCCACGATGAGCGGGTTCTTCCTCGCCGGTTCGCTGATGAGTCTGGCCGCGCTCGCGGCTGTCGGCGCGGTGCACGGCGACAGCCTGCGCTACTCGGCGCTGCTGGCCCCGGCCGCCGCCGGGGGCGTACTGCTGGCGCGACCGCTGTCCGACAAGCTGAACGTCGGCCGGGCCAGAGCCGTCGCGACGGTGCTGGCGGTGGCGGGCGCCGTACTACTGACGGCCCGTCAGTTCCTCTGACCGACGGGCCCGTCGACCGATGCCGTACTCAGCGCCCGCCGCGCACCACGTTCGTCAGCGGCTCGCCCCGGGAGAGCCGGCCGACGTTGTCGGCGATCTCGCGCGCCCGGTCGGCGAACGTCTCCCGTGTGTGGCCGGAGTGGTGCGGTGTCATCACGACGTTGTCGAGCGTGTGGAACGGGCGGGTGTGGCCGCGCGCGCCGTCCCCGTCCTTGGGGTGGCCCCACCACACGTCCAGCCCCGCGCCGCCGATCCGCCGGGCGGACAGCGCGTCGTACAGCGCGTCCTCGTCGACGAGCGGGCCGCGCGCCACGTTGACCAGCAGGGCGTGCGGGCGCATCAAGGCGAGCCGCGCCGCCCCGATGAGACCGGTCGTGGCCGCCGACAGCGGCACGGTCAGGACGACGACGTCCGAACCCGCCAACAGGTCGTCGAGCCCCTCCTCGCCGTCGACCCGGTCCAGCCGCACGCCGGTCGGCAGGGGCGCCCGCGGATCGCGCCGTACCGCGCGCGCCCGCATGCCCAGCGCGTTCGTCGCCCGCACCACCTGCCGGCCGATCTCGCCGAGCCCCACGACACCGACCGTACGGCCCGCGAGTGTGGTGCCCAGGGCGACGCCCGGGTCCACGGCGACCGACTCCCAGGTCCCCTCGCGCATCAGCCGCTCCGCGCGCGGCACGCCGCGGGAGAGCATCAGCGTGGTCATCACGACGTGCTCCGCGATGGAGGGGCCGTGGTGGAAGGTGTTGCACACGGCGGTGCCGGGCGGCAGCGCGTCCATCGCGATCCGGTCGTACCCGGCGCCGGTGACATGCACCAGCCGCAGCCGGCCGGCTGCGGCGGCCACGGGAGCGGTCAGCCGGGACGCCACGAGTACGTCGGCGTCCGGAAGCCGGCCCGCGACCTGGGTGTCCGGCCGGTCGGCGAGGAACTCCCAGTCGTGCCCGTCGGTGCCGCCACGTGTCAGCTCGTCGGAGAAGCGGGTGAGGATGGGGTCGGTCAGCACGATTCTCATGGCGTCTCCTCACTCATGACGCCCCCCGGACGAACGACCCGACGACCGCTCGCCGCCCCGTCGTTCGTGGTGCGTTCCTGCGCGGTGCGTCCTTTCGCGGTGCGGCCCGCCGCGCCGTCACCATCGCGGCGGGGTGGGGTCGAAGGCCGGTTCGGTGGTACGGCGGTAGTACCCGGTGTCGTCGCGGCTGCGGATACCGCACGCGAGGTACTGCTCGTGCAGCCGCGCCAGGGCGTCGCGGTCGAGTTCCACACCCAGCCCCGGTGCGGTCGGCACCGCGACCGATCCGTTCCGGAAGGTCAGCGCGCCGGGCACGACGACGTCCTCGTCGGTGCTCTTCCACGGCCAGTGCGTGTCACAGGCGTAGTTGAGGTTGGGGGTGGCCGCCGCCAGATGCGTCATCGCCGCGAGGCTGATGCCCAGATGCGAGTTGGAGTGCATCGACAGGCCCAGGCCGAAGGTGTCGCAGACACCGGCGAGCGTACGGGAACGGCCCAGACCGCCCCAGAAGTGGTGGTCGGAGAGGACCACCTGCACCGCGTCCTCGGCGACGGCGGGCCTGAGCTGGTCGAAGGCCACCACGCACATGTTCGTGGCGAGCGGCATCGGCACCTCCCGCGCGACCTCGGCCATGCCGCCGATCCCGGCGGTCGGGTCCTCCAGGTACTCGATCACACCGTCGAGTTCCCTGCCCACCCGGATGGATGTCTCCACGCTCCAGGCCGCGTTGGGATCGATCCGCAGCGGATGACCCGGGAAGGCCCGGCGCAGGGCCCTGATCGCCTCGATCTCCTCCTCGGGCGGCAGCACGCCCCCCTTGAGCTTGATCGCCGTGAAGCCGTACTGGTCGATCATCCGCCGCGCCTGCGCGACCAGTTGGTCCGGATCGAGCGCCGCGCCCCACTCGTCGGGCTCCGCACCGGGATGCCCCGCCCACTTGTAGAAGAGATAGGCGCTGTAGTCGACCCGGTCCCGGACGGCTCCGCCGAGGAGGTCGCTCACCGGCCGTCCGATCGCCTTGCCCTGGATGTCGAGACACGCCACTTCGAACGGCGACAGCACGCGGTCGGCGGTCCGGCTTCCCGTGACCATGCCGCTCATGCCGTGGCCGGCCTTGTCCGTGTCGGCGGCCAGGACGACCGCGATCCGGCGGGCGATCTCCTGCACGTGCCAGACGTCGACCCCGGTCAGCTCGGCGGCCGCGAGCCGCAGCCGCTCCAGATGGGCCAGGTCCCCGTACGTCTCGCCGAGCCCGGTCAGCCCGGAATGGGTCACGACCTCGACGACGGCCCGCAGGGCGAACGGCTCATGGACGCCGACGGTGTTGAGCAGTGGCGGATCACGGAACGCGACGGGCGTGAGACGTATGTCCCTGATCCGGTGCGGCTCGTTGTCCTGTGGGTCGCGCACCCTGACCTCCGGTGGATACGACGGGCGGTAGCCGTCGGCGTGCATGGGTTACGGCCGCAGCCTAACCGTCTTTCGTCCACATGTGTAGACGGCACTCACAAATGAAAACTATGGAGATCGCAGCAAGGGGGTGTCGGACGGTCCCTGACGCCCGGAAACCGGATGCGGACCGCCGGTGCGGTGGTGTGTGATCGGGCGCATGACGATCGCGCTGGACACACCGGGAGCCGACGGGCTGACCGGGGCGGTGAACGCGCTGCGCGAGTGGCAGGACGACGGGGCGCCCACGCAGCTGCATCCGGGAGACCTGGGCTGGTATTGGCGGACGGGCGTGGAAGCGACGGCGGCGGCGGTCAGGACCTGGCGCCGGGACGGCCGGATACTCGCCGTCGGACTGCTGGACGGCCCCGGACTGCTGCGGATGACGATCGCGCCGGACGCCCACCAGGACGAGGAACTTGCCCGGCGGTTGGTCACGGACATGACCGTTCCGGAGCGCGGTGTGCTGCCCGGGGGACGGGTGAACGTCGAGGCGCCGATGGGCGCGCTCGTCCAGGACCTCCTGTGCGAGGAGGGCTGGGACACCGACGAGCCGTGGACGCCGCTGCGCCGTGACCTCACCGCGCCGGTGGAGGATCCGGGTGCGCGGATCGAGGTGGCCGGGCCGGAGCGGGCACACGCATATGTCGCGGTGCACCGGGCGGCGTTCGACGGATCGGGGTTCACGGACGAGGGCTGGCACGCGATGGCCGGGGGCTCGCCGTACGCCGACGCCCGGTGCCTGCTCGCGTACGACGGCCACGGCGAAGCGGTGGCCGCGGTGACGGTGTGGTCGGCCGGTCCGGGGCGGCCCGGTCTGCTCGAACCGATGGGCGTGCACCGGGCACACCGCCGGCACGGCTACGGCACGGCGATCACCGTCGCCGCGGCCGCGGAGCTGCGGCGACTGGGTTCGTCGAGCGCGCTCGTCTGCACCCCGAGCGCCAACACCGGTGGCGTGGCCACCTACGCGTCGGCCGGCTTCGTGGCCCTGCCCGAGGTCCGGGACCGGTACCGGGCCGCCCGGGGCGTGTTGTGAGAGCTCCGTCCGCCGGCTGCCCCGCAGGGGGCGTCCGGTACGGCGGGGCAGCCGGCGGCGCCGAGGACTTCAGCGCCCCCGGTGTGACCGCGCGGCGGGCGACGCGCGCGGTTCGACGCCGCTTGTCCACCGCCGTGCCGCCGCACTACCTTGCCGACGTGGATCAATTCTCAGCCTCCTGGGCGGCCTTGCGCACGGCGGTCGCCCAACTCGCCGACGAGGACTTCGCGCAGCCGTCCGGCTGCGCGGGCTGGCTCGTGCGGGATCTGGTCTGTCATCTGGTCATCGACGCCCAGGACGTCCTGATCACCCTCGTGACCCCCGCCGGCACGGAACCGACCCATGACTCCGTGACCTACTGGCGTGTCACCCGGACCCCGCCGGCCGGCGACGACCCGCTCGACGCCCTGACCGTGCGGCTGGCCGCCGCGTACGGGGACCCGGCGCTGCTCAAGTTCCACCTCGACGACGTCGGCTCCGCCGCCGGCCGCGCCGCCGGACTCGCCGACCCGGGTCTGCGGGTCTCGACCCAGGACATGGTCCTCACCGCGGGTGACTACCTCCGCGCGTACGTACCGGAGTGGACACTTCACCACCTCGACCTGGTCGCGCACCTGCCGCAGGTGCCGGGTCCGCCCGCCGAGGGGCTCGCCCGGACCCGCGAGACGCTGGAGCGGATCGCGGGAGCCCCGTTCCCCGCGTCGTTCTCCGACGCGGACGTGCTGCTGGTCGGCACCGGACGGCGCGCCCCGACCGATGCGGAGAAGTCCCAACTGGGCGCGCTGGGGCGGGAGATGCCGTTCGTGCTCGGCTGACCCGCAGTGTGGGGGCGAGTTTCGGGCCCGTGTCGCGGGGCGCCGGATTGACGGATTGGTGTCGGCCGTCCGTGGGCAGTGAGCAGTGGAAGTTATGTCATGTGCACGACTGTCTCTGACGTAAGGAGGTCGACCATGCACATCCGTAAGTTGACCGGCGCGCTCGCCGCCGCCGTGGCCCTGACCGCTTCCCTGCTGGGTGGCCAGGCCGTGGCCGCTCCCACCGCGGAAGCGGACCGGGCGGTGGCGGCGCGTGTGGTCACCTACGACGCCAGCGGTTCCGCGGAGTTCAGGTCCGCGGTCGACCGGGGCGCGGCGATCTGGAACGAGAGCGTCGACGCCGTCGAACTGCGGCCCGTGGCGTCCGGCCAGTCCGCCAACATACGCGTCCTGGCGGACAACGGCTGGCCCCGCGCGCTCACCACGTCGCTGGGCAACGGAACCGTCTGGATCGGCCGTCAGGCCGTGAACGAGGGGCACAACACGATCCGCATCTCATCGCACGAACTGGGCCACATCCTGGGGCTGCCGGACCGCAAGCCCGGCCCCTGCACAAGCCTGATGTCCGGTTCCAGCGCGGGAACCGGCTGCACCAACGCCTACCCCAACGCGGCCGAGAAGTCCGAGGTCGAGCGCAACTTCGGCGGACGGTTCGCGCCGAACGCCGGGGCGGTGCCGCTCAACACCGTGCTCGTGGACTGAACCGCCACCCGGGACGCCGGGCGGATGTGACCGTACGCCCCGGAACGCGATCCGCGTTCCGGGGCGTACGGCGTCGCGCGCGGCGTCGGCCCGTCCGCCGTCGTGTCAGCGGCGTTCGCGCAGGTACGTCTCCAGCTCGGCGGCGCCGCTCAGCATCGCCCGCCCGCGCGCGGACAGCCGGCCGTGCCAGTCGTGCAGCGCGGCCTCCAGCGGCTCCAGCCCGCCGGCCGCGCGCACCTGGGCGAGCAGCGGGGCGATCTGCTCCAGCAGATAGCCCCCGCGCCTGAGTTGGTGCGCCAGCCGGGCGTCCCGTACATCCGCCTCGTCGTAGACCCGGTACCCGGTCAGCGGGTCGCGGCGGGGCCGTACCAGCCCCGCCTGTTCCCATTTGCGCAGCGTCGCGGGCCGGATTCCCAGCTCCCGCGCCAGTTGACCGACGAACGTGCCGCCCGGCCCGGCCGCCGCCGCCACGGGCGGCGCCCCGGACCCCAGATCACGCAGGGCGTTCTCCACGGCCAGGAGCGTCCGCCGGTCGTCGAGCAGCTGGGCGTGGCTCTCGTCGACGAGGCGGAGCGCCTCGTCCGTCCCGCCCTCGTTCACGGCCCGCATGATCGACGTCGCCATGTGGTGACCATGGCCCGGCACCAGGGCGAGGAACGCCGCCAGGGCCAGCGCGTGCAGCGGCGTGTAGGCGCGGTACCCGTGCGGTGTGCGGTCGGCGGCGGGCAGGATGCCGGCCTCCTCGTAGTTCCTGACCGCCTGCGTGGACAGACCGTGCCGACGGGCCAGGTCGACCGGTCTGAGCTGTCTGCCGTTTTGAGGGTTTGGTGCCACGAGACCCACGATATCGCGGGAAAGTTTCAATGGGAGGTTCAACGATACCGTTGAAGGCATGGTCACCGACAGTAAAGACATCGCCCTGGCCGTCGACGCCTCCGCCGTCCTGGGACTGCTTCCGTCCCGGCCCCGGGTGCTCGCCCTCGGGGAGCCCACCCACGGTGTGGACGCTCCGCTCGACCTGCGCAACGACCTCTTCCGCCAGCTCGTCGAACAGGAGGGGTACCGGACGATCGCGATCGAGAGCGACTGTCTGAGGGGCCTGGTCGTGGACGACTACGTCACCTCGGGCACGGGCACCCTCGACGAGGTCATGGAGCACGGGTTCAGCCACGGGTTCGGCGCGTCCGCGGCCAACCGCGAACTCGTGCGCTGGGCACGCGCGTACAACGAGGGCAGGCCCGCCTCCGAGCGGGTGCGGTTCGCCGGCTTCGACGGTCCGCTGGAGATCACCGGCGCCGCGAGCCCCCGGCAGGCACTCACCGCACTCCACGCCTATCTGGCCGCCGAGGTGGCCCCGGAGCTGCTCCCCTGCACCGCGGAGACGCTCGACCGCCTGCTCGGAGCCGACGGCCGGTGGACCGATCCGGCCGCGATGACGGACCCGGCGGCGTCCGCGGGGGAGTCGGCCGAGGCGTACGAACTGCGGGTCCTCGCCGACGACCTGTCGTCACTGTTCGACGAGCGGACGCCGCAGCTGATCGCCGCGACCTCGCGGGAGGAGTGGGACCGGGCGCGTCTGCACGGCCGGACCGCCCTCGGCCTGCTGCGCTACCACTTCTGGATGGCCGACACCTCACCGGGCCGTATGACCCGGCTGGTCGGTGTGCGGGACCAGATGATGGCCGACAACCTGATCGCCCTCGCCGGGCGCGGACCGGTGCTGGTCCACGCCCACAACGCCCATCTCCAGCGGGAGATGAGCTCGATGCGGATGGGGGGCCTGCGGCTGGAGTGGTGGAGCGCGGGCGCGATCGTGAGCGCCCGGCTCGGCGAGGAGTACGCCTTCCTGGCCATGGGCATCGGCACCATGCGGCACCAGGGGGTGGACGCCCCCGCGCCGGACACCCTCGAAGGAGTCCTGTACGGGCTCCCCGGGGACAGCTGCCTCATCGATCCCGGCCGGCTGGCCACCGCCCTCGGCGACACGCGCCCCGTCCCCCGGGTGTCCCCCTACTTCGGCTACTTCCCGCTCCATCCGGCGCATCTGCCCACGACGGACGGGATCGTGTTCCTGAAGGACGTACCGGAGGACGCCGGCCAGGGCGTGCTGTGAGAGTGGCGCCGTCAGCCGTCAGCCGTCAGCCGTCAGCCGTCAGCGCCGACCGGCGTCGAAGACGCCGTCACCGAAGGCGGCGGCGAACGCCTGCCCGATCAGGCCGGGGAGGTCGGTCCGCCCGTCGTCCTCGGCCCAGCGCATCACTGCCATGTGCATCACGGCCAGACAGGCGCTCGCCGCCGCCTGCGCGCGGAACATGGTGTCGGGATCGCCGACCTCGTCACCCAGACCGTCGACGATCGCCCGCTGGAGGACGTACTGGTTGTCCAGGTGCTTGGCCCGCAGGGCGGGCGTCGAGATCATGAGCCGCAGGCGGGCCAGCAGGAAACGCTCGTCCGCCGTCGGCGCGCCCCCGTGGGCGCCGCCGGTCAGGATCGTGGCCGACTCGATCAGCGCGTCGCCGATCCGGCGGACCAGGGGGTGCCCGGCGGACGACGCGGCGATCCGCTCGCCGACGATCCCGCCGTTCCGGTCGAAGAGGACGAGGTCCTCCTTCGTCGGGAAGTGCCGGTAGACGGTCATGGGGGAGACGCCCGCGGCCGCGGCGACGTCGGTCACGGCCGTGGCGTCGTAACCCCGCTCGGTGAACAGCCGTACCGCGTGCCCCTGGATCATGCGCTGCGTCTCGGATCGTCGCTGCGCCCGCAAGGTTGAGTGCTGGTCGGTCACATGGTAGACACTACCTCGGTGGTAGTCACTACCAGATTGGTAGTCACTACCGGAATGGGGTGGTTCTGATGACTGACGATCTGGCCGGCAGGACGGCGCTGGTGACGGGGGCCTCGCGCGGGATCGGGCAGGCGATCGCGGCCCGGCTGGCGGCCAAGGGGGCGACGGTCGCCGTGCACTTCGGCACCGACAAGGACGGTGCGACGGCGACGGTCGACGCCATCGGACGCGACGGCGGAAGCGCGTTCGCCGTGCGCGCGGAGCTGGGCGCGGACGACGACGTCGAGACGCTCTTCGCGGGAGTCGAGGCGGGTCTCGCGGGGCGACCGCTCGACATCCTGGTGAACAACGCGGCGGCCGTGCCCGCGGGGCGGCTGGGAGTCACCACGCGGGCGGAGTTCGACCACCTCTTCGCGGTGAACGTGCGAGCGCCCTACTTCATCATCCAGCGGGCGTTACCCCTGCTCCGTGACGGTGGCCGCGTCATCACGCTCTCGTCCGTGGCGACCCGGATGGCGAACGCCACGCAGACGTCCTTCGCCATGACGAAGGGCGCGGTCGAGACGATGAGCATGACCCTGGCCAACGAGCTGGGGGTGCGGGGAATCACGGTGAACGCGGTCGCGCCGGGCGCCACCCTGACGGCGACCAACGGATCGTCCTTCGACGGGCCGGGCGTCCCCGAACTCATCACGGGACTGACGGCGCTCGACCGGCTGGGCGGACCGGACGACGTGGCCGACGTGGTGGCGTTCCTCGCCTCCGACGCCGCACGCTGGATCACCGGCCAGGTCATCGACGTGACGGGCGGCCTGTTCCTCGGCCCGCGCGTCTGACCTCGGTGACCCGTGTCGACGAGCCGGGCGCGGGCTCAGGGCCGGCCGCCGCCGAGGAGCCGTTCCATGGCCGCGGTGTCCTCGCTGAAGGAGTCACGCCGGCGGTGTGAGCCGCACCCCCGGACGAGCCTGGCGTAGTCGGACGCCGCCCGGGCGATGCGTTCGCCCAGGCCGGCGCCGTCCGCCCGCGGCCCGAAGTCGTCGGTGGCGGCGTAGACACCACGTGAGGAGACGATGGCGTGCAGATACGAGAACATCGGCCGCAGCGCGTGTTCGAGGACCAGGGAGTGCCGTTCGGTGCCGCCGGTGGCGCCCATGAGGATCGGCATGTCCGACAGCGTCTCCTCGGGGAGCACGTCGAAGAACGACTTGAACAGTCCGCTGAACGAGGCGTTGAAGGCGGGGGTGACCGCGATGACCCCGTCGGCGTCCGCGACCGTGTCGAACGCCCTCTCCAGCGGCGGGGAGGGGAATCCGCTGAACATCGAGTCGATGATCGCGTGCCCCAGTGGACGGAGTTCGACGAACGACGACTCGACCGTGACACCGGCGGCGGCGAGTTCCTCACGCACCGACGCCTCGAGGCGGTTGGCGAGCATGCGCGTCGACGACGGCTCCCGCAACCCGCCGGAGATGATCGTCAGTCGGGTGGTCGTCACCGCGGTCAACTCCCCACTTCCGCCGGCGCCCTGGCGGGCGCTCCGGTCGGGCTTCCCTCTTCCGTCCGCCGAGTTCCGCGTCGCGCCCGTCACGGCTCCGCCTTCGCCGCTCTCTGGTCACGTTCCCGCAGCAGCGACTGGTGCGTGGGGGCAGCCGGCGCCTCCGGCGACCTGCCGACGGCGAACTCCTCACGGAGGACCGGCACCACCTCCCCGCCCAGCAGGTCCAGCTGTTCCAGCACGGTCTTGAGCGGCAGTCCCGCGTGGTCCAGGAGGAACAACTGCCGCTGGTAGTCGCCCGCGTACTCGCGGAAACCCAGCGTCCTGTCGATCACCTGCCGGGGAGAGCCGACCGTCAGGGGCGTGAGCGAGCCGAAGTCCTCCAGGGACGGCCCGTGCCCGTACACCGGCGCGTTGTCGAAGTACGGCCGGAACTCGCGGACCGCGTCCTGGCTGTTGGGGCGCATGAACACCTGCCCGCCGAGGCCGACGACGGCGGCCTCCGGTGAGCCGTGCCCGTAGTGCGCGAAGCGCTGCCGGTACGTCTCCACCATCTTCCGCGTGTGCGACGGCGGCCAGAAGATGTGGTTCGCGAAGAACCCGTCTCCGTGGAAGGCGGCCAGTTCCGCGACCTCGGGCGTGCGGATGGAACCGTGCCAGACGAACGGCGGGATGCCGTCCAGCGGTCGGGGCGCGAGGGTGAAGCCCTGGAGGGGCGAACGGAACCGGCCCTCCCAGTCGACCACCTCCTCACGCCACAGACGCCGCAGCAGCCCGTAGTGCTCGACGGTCAGGGGGACGGCCTGACGGATGTCCTGGCCGAACCAGGGATAGACGGGACCGGTGTTCCCGCGTCCCAGCATCAGATCGGTCCGGCCGCCGGACAGGTGTTGCAGGACGCTGAAGTCCTCGGCGATCTTGACTGGATCGTTCGTGGTGATGAGCGTGGTCGACGTCGACAGTATGATCCGCTCGGTCCGGGCGGCGATGTAACCGAGCAGGGTCGTGGGCGAGGACGGCACGAAGGGCGGATTGTGGTGCTCGCCCGTCGCGAAGACGTCGAGGCCGACCTCCTCCGCCTTACGCGCGATGGTGACCGTGGCCCGGATGCGTTCCGCCTCCGTAGGAGCACCACCGGTGGTCGGGTCCGGGGTCACGTCACCCACGGTGAAGATTCCGAACTGCATCCCGGTCATGTCGCTGACACCTCCCTGCTCGCGCGGGGCGCCGCCCTGGATTTCCGAGGGTTTCCGGGCGTTCTCGGGGCCGCCGCCGCCCGCTCCCATGACGGGTTACGGAGCTACGGTGCGAACCATGACATTTCTACCCTTCCGGGTTGGCCTTGAACCCGGAAGGCCCCGACGTCAGGTGGTCCCCGGGGATCCCCGCCTTCTCGGGCCGGTAGTAGTCCCTGATCCCCTCGGCCCAGGTGGCCACCGGGATCCGATCGCCGTCCACGGGGCCGAAAGCGTCGAACAGCGCCTCGATGCGCGCCCGTTCGAATCCGATGGCGATCATCAGCGCGACAAAGGCGGGCCGGGTGACGAGGCCGTCGCCGGCTGGTGCGCCGAGCGCGGCGAGCGCCTCCGCGAAGTCGTCGATCGTCGCCTCGAACCGCTCCGGGGTCAGTACGCAGGCGGTGAACTCCTGCACGCTGATCCGCCCGTCACCGTTCGCGTCCAGCTCGGTGACCAGCGTCCGCCAGTACCGGCGCGAGGCCCCGATCATCGCCCTTCTCGCCGCGTCGTCCGCCCATGGCGCCACCGCCACCACCCGGCTCCCCAGCAGCTCGAAGTCCTCGGCCTCCAGAAAGCCGTTCCCGTCCGTGTCGAGCAGTGAGAACACGAGCTGGACACGGTCGGTCGCCTCGGTGGTACGCATGGTGGTCACTCCATCTCCGCGGTCATCCGGCGGTCGCCCTCGACGGGGACCTGATGGGACCACTATCCGGCCGGCGGGGGCGCGGCGGTGGCGACAGCCGGTCGAGTGCACACGAAGGAGGGCATTCGGAAAGGCCGGCGCATGAACCCCCGCGATCCGGAAATCGAAGGTGATCGTCCCCGCGGGCCTCCCCGGAGGCACCTCCCGCCCAGGGCCGGCTTGCCTACGCTCCTTTTACGACGTTTTGCCGAGATAAGGAGGAAAATGACAGAAGAGAAGAGCTGATGGAGGCGAGTGATGACACGAACCCGCTACACGCAGGACCGCGGCCTGACCACGCGCATGGTGACCACCATGTTCCTGATCGGTCTGCTCTACGTGGTCCTGGTCGGTGTGCTGCTGGCCGTACTGGGGAAGTTCTGGCCGATCATCCTGATCCTCGCGGTCGGCATGTTCGTCGCCCAGTTCTGGTTCAGCGACAAGATCGCGGCCTTCGGCATGGGCGCGCGCGAGGTCACCCCCGAGCAGGCACCGGAACTGCACGGCGCCGTCGACCGCATCTGCGCCCTGGCCGACATGCCCAAACCCAAGGTGGCCATCTCGAACAGTGACATCCCGAACGCCTTCGCCACCGGCCGCAGCGAACGCAGCGCACTGGTCTGTGCCACCACCGGACTGCTCCGCAGACTGGAACCGGAGGAGCTGGAGGGCGTACTCGCCCACGAGATGTCCCACGTCGCGCACCGCGACGTCGCCGTGATGACCATCGCGTCCTTCCTCGGCGTGCTCGCGGGAATCCTGACCCGCATCGCCCTCTACAGCGGGCTGTCGAGGAGCGCCCGGGACTCGGGCCCCGCAGGTCTCGTGCTCCTGCTGATACCGCTGGTCAGCGCGGTCGTCTACGCGATCGGCTTCCTGCTGACCAGGCTGCTCTCCCGCTACCGCGAACTCTCCGCCGACCGGACTGCGGCGCTGCTCACCGGACGGCCTTCCGCGCTCGCGTCGGCGCTGACCAAGGTGGACGGCCAGATGGCGCGGATCCCTACGGAGGACCTGCGCAAGGCGGAGCCGTACAACGCGTTCTTCTTCGTGCCGGCGTTCGCCTCCAAGGAGAGCCTCGGACGACTGCTCTCCTCCCACCCGACCCTCGAACAGCGCCTGGAGCAGCTGGCCCGGATCTCGGCCGACCTCTCCCGCCCGTGACACCCCCGGTCACCGACCCCCGTCCGCCCGTCAACGTGAGGAGCTGGTCCCGTGGGCCTTCTCGACACCATCCTCGGCCGGAGCAAACCGGTCCGGCCCGACCTCGACCAGCTCTTCGCCCTCCCGTCCGCCGCGCTCACCCTCCAGGCCGGGGCCGGTTACACACCCACCGGCCTCGGCTCGGTCTGTTTCGCGGGCGTCGAGGGCGGCGGCTTCGCCCGGATCAGACAGGACGTGCGGGACCTGCTCGACGCGGACGCCGGGCAGAACGGGCACCCGGTGGAGTTCAGCCAGGACTCGTACGGGTACACCTGGCTGCTCGCGCGGCGCGAACCCGAGGACACCGCCACGCTCGTCAACGATCTGCACGCGGTCAACACCCTGCTCCAGGACGGTGGCTTCGGCCCGCAGCTCCTCTGCTCGCTGATGAGCTTCCGCGACGCCGAGCAGCGGTCACTCGCCCTGGTCTATCTCTACAAACGCGGCACCTTCTACCCCTTCGCGCCCCTCACCGGCGGCGCGGAGAAACGGGACAACCAGCGGGAGCTCCAGGTCCGAGCCGTTCTGGAGGACGATCTGCGGATCGAGAAGGACCTCGCCCGCTGGTTCCCCGTCTGGGGCGCGCCCGGACTGTGACCGGCCCACGCCCACCGCCCCCGCCCCCGCCCGCCACGCCCGGTTTCGGGTGCCCGCCCGAAAGGGTGAATCGGTCCGCGAAACCGGCGTGTTCCGCCACCCGAGGCAGCACTGTGCCGAACCGGGCCGACCAGCGCCTACGCGGGAGAGAGCGGGTGGGAGTGGCACGGATGACGGGACGCCCGTCCAATTCGCTGGCGGTCCGGGCGCGTTACCGGTTCGACCGCACACTGGCCCGGAGCACCGGCACCCTGATGGGCTGGCTGGTGATCACCTGCCTGGCCGTCGTCGTCCCGGTGAGCGCGGTGCTCGTCTGGACGGACCCCGGCTCGCCGCCGTCGCTCTCGGGCCGGCTGACCGCGGCCTGGCGGACCAGCGCGGAGACGCTCCGCCTGGGCGCGATGACCGGTACGCCACTGCGGATGGTGCTCTCGGCCCTGCTCGGGCTGGTCGCCCTGCTCTGCGTCTCGACACTCGTCGGGGTGATCACGACGAGTCTGGCCGAGCGGATGGCCGAGTTGAGCCGTGGACGGTCCACGGTCCTGGAGCGCGGCCATGTCGTGGTGCTCGGCTGGTCCGATCAAGTGGTCACGGTGGTGAGCGAGTTGGTCGCCGCCCAGGCCGCGCACCGGCCACGGGCGATCGTCCTGCTCGCCGACCGGGACAAGACCGGGATGGAGCGGGCGCTCGCCGCCCGGACCGGTCCGGCCGGACGCACCCGGATCATCTGCCGCAGCGGGCCCGCGACCGACCCCGCCGTACTCGCGCTGGTCAGCCCCGGCTCGGCGAGTACCGTGCTGGTGCTGCCGTCCGGCGAACCGGCGGGCGACGCCCAGATCCTGCGGATCCTGCTGGCGCTGCGGGCGGTCATCGGCGGGGGGACGGGCGGACCGCCGGTGCTGGCGGCGGTGCGCGACGACCGGTACCGCGCACCGGCCCGGCTGGCCGCGGGGCCGCGCGGCACGGTCCTGGAGACCGACACGGTCACGGCCCGGCTGATCGCGCAGTGCGTCGGCCGCCCCGGCCTCTCCCTCGTACTGCGCGATCTGCTCGACTTCGCGGGCGACGAGTTCCACCTCGCCGACGCGACCGCCTTCACCGGTGGTCCCTTCGGGGCGACACTCCTCGCACACCCCGACTCGTGTGTGGTGGGACTGCTCGGCCCCCTGGGGCAGACATCGCTCAATCCCCCCGCCGACACCGTCGTCGCCCCCGGGAGCCGGCTGATCGTCCTGGCCCGGGACGACCGCACGACACGGCCCGCCGACTGCCGGCACCTCGTCGACCGGTCGGTGATCGCCGCGGGACCGCCCACGGCGGAGGCCGCCACACGCCTGCTGGTGCTCGGCTGGAACCGGCGGGGGCCCCTGGTCCTGGAGCAGTTGCGGCGCAGGGCACGGCCGGGTTCCGTACTGGACGTCGTCACCGACCTGACCGTGCCCGCACCGAGGGAGCCGGAGGCCGGCCACGCGCCGGAGCCTGGTGGCGCGTCGGGGGCCGGTCACGTGCCGGGGGCCGGTGCCGCCCCGCCGGTCGTACGGTTCAGGACCGCCGCCCTGGCGCGGCCCGAGACGCTGCTCGGGCTCGACCTCGCCCCGTACGACGGTCTGGTCGTCCTCGGCCCCGATCCGGCCGACGGGCCGGACCACCCCGACGACTGGACCCTGGTCGCCCTGCTGGCCCTGCGGCTGCTGGAAGAACGGACCGGACGGGAGTTGCGCGTCGTCAGCGAACTCACCGACGACCGCAACCGGACCCTGGCCGCCGTCAACCCGGGATCGGACGTCGTCGTCAGCGGAGAGCTGACCGGACTGCTCATGGCGCAGATCGCACAGAACCGTCATCTGGCCCCCGTTTTCGACGAGTTGTTCTCCGCCGACGGCAGCACGATCTGTCTCCGTCCGTCCGGGACCTACGTCCGCCCGGACAGCGAGGCCACCTTCGCCACGGTCGTGGCCGCGGCGCGTGCCCGCGGCGAATGCGCCATCGGCTACCGCTGTCACGACCGGCGGACGGTGCCGCCCGACCACGGCGTCCGGCTCAACCCCCACAAGGGCGAGCGGCGTGTGTGGAGCACGGAGGACCAGGTGGTCGTGATCGCGACGGACGCGGCCCGCCCGGCCGAACCCGCCGGACCGCCCGGCCCCGGTGGGAGGCACCGCCCGGAACGTCGACCCGACCGGGCCTGACGGCCCGACCCCGGCCCGCGGCCGGTCAGGCCGTGGCGCGCAGATGGGCCCGAGCCCACTCCTCGAAGCCGGTGAGGGGGATGCCGAGGTCTCGTGCGAACTCCGGGCGCCCGGGCTGGGGGACCGCGTTCATCCACTCGTGCGTGGCGCCCATCGGCGGCATTCCGGCGGCGAGTGCTTCCTCCTCCGTCATGTCCGGCGCCGACAGGGGCGTGCCCAGGACGCGCGACATGATCTCCGCGATCTCCGTCATCGACAGATGGTCGCTCGCCAGCTCCAGCTCGACACGGTCGAACCGCTCCGGCGCGTCGAAGGCCGCGGCCGCCGCCCTGCCGATGTCCTCCACCGCCACCAGGGACAGCCGGGTCTCCGGCTTCAGGACGCTCACCAGACCGCCCTCGACGCCGCGGGGGAGCAGGAACCCCATGGACGGGAGGAAGTTCTCCATGAAGGTGCCCGGCTTGAGCAGCGTCCATTGGTGGAAGCCCGCCTCGCGGACCCGGTCCTGGATCGCGCTCTTGGCGCCCAGGGTGGGCGCCATCGAGGCCCAGCGCCCTTCGGCCCAGCCGGGGGCCCGCGTGTGCTGACCGGCGCCGGTGACCGACGTGTGCACGAACTGCCGTACTCCGGCGGCCTTCGCGCCCTCGACGAGATTGACCCCCTGCGTCACCTCTCCCTCGAAGTCGAAGCCGTCCCCGGTCATGGCCGGCATCTGTACGGAGAAGACGGCGCGCGCACCCTCGGCCGCCCGCACCACCGAGTCGCGGTCGCGCAGATCGCCCGTGACCAGTTCGGCGCCGAGCGTCTCGACGGCCGCGGCCCGTTCGGTGGCCCGGTCGCGGACCAGCGCGCGGACCGGTACGCCCCTGGCGAGCAGGGCCCGTGCGGTGGCACCGCCCTGCCTGCCGGTGGCGCCTGTGACCAGGACGGGTGCGGTATCTGTGGACATGCTGATCCTCCGGGGACGCCGGGAAGGCTAAACGGCGGGGCCCGCCGTTTCTGCTCCGGTACGATACGGCGGGGCCCGCCATTTAACAAAGCCCGAGGTGACACAGCCATGCCCGACCGCCGGCGCGCCGACGCCAGACGCAACCACACGCGCATCCTCGCCGTGGCCGAGGAGGAGGTCGCCACCCACGGGGCCGACGCCTCGCTTGAGCAGATCGCCCGCACCGCGGGGGTCGGCTCGGCCACCGTGCGCCGGCACTTCCCGACCCGCAGAGCCCTGCTGGAGGCGGTCTCACGGAAACGGATCGAGGCGCTGACCGAGCGCGCCCGGGAGCTGACCGGCGCGGACGACAGCAGGGCGGCGCTGCTGGAATGGCTGGGCGATGTCGTCGCCTACTGCGCGTCCGCCCGCGGACTGGCGGCCACGCTCGCCTACGACGGGACCCCGCCCGAGCCCGTACACGACAACGCGTGCTCGGCGGCGCTGGAGGACGCGGGCGTCCCACTGCTCGAACGCGCCGCGCGGGACGGCGCGGTGGCGGCGGACGTCACCGTCCCCGACCTGATCACACTCGCCGTGGGCATCGCGCTGGCCACCGAGCACCACCCCGACCCGGCGGCCCGGGCGGACCGCCTCTTCCGCCTGACGGTGGCGGGGCTGAGTCCGCGGAGGTGAGCCGGGCTCGGGGCGTGGGCGCGAGCCGAAGTGGCGGCACGCTCGTCGAGGGACAGGTGCTCTGTGGTCCCTGAGCGGGTAGTCGCTGGACATGAGCCGGTGGTGGAAGCGGATCGGCGCCGCGACGGTGACGGGAGTCGCCATGAGCGCTGTGATGACGTGGGTCGGCGACATGGCGTGGGGATGGGACTTCGCGGCCAGGTGCCTGCTGATCTCGGCGGTATGGGCGTTGGCGGGCCCCCTGACGGCGCGGTCCCGGCAGCGCGCCGAGCGGCGAGATGCCCAGTACCTGAGCGCCGTCCGGGAGGCGCGGCGCGGCCGGCGCTGACCGCGGACGGCGCCCCACCTCGGTCCGCCTTCGATGGCGAGAGGCCTGAGCGCGGCGGGCGGTGACCGGACGCGAGGGCCGGGGCGGCTGACCCGGCCACGATCGACAACCGTGGCCCCTTGGCGGGCTCGTTGCCGGCGTCCACCCGCTGGGGCATGAACCGGGGGAGCGCGGGACGGGGCCTCAAGTCCCCGGCCGCGCAAGGCCGTCCGGGTGGCGACGGCGTCGGTCGTGCCGCGCGAACACCGCGGATCGCGTCGGCCGACGGGTCCTCGGACGCCGGCCGGCCCCTCGCGGAACACCGCGAGGGGCCGGCGACTGCGAGAAGACTTAGAACTGGTTGCCGAAGACGATGATCGTGTTGAAGCTGTCCTCGATCCAGGTGTTGGCGATCTCGCTGTTCACGATGTTGGTGCTCTCGTGCTCCCCGCCCCGCTCACCGGCGGTGGCGGCGCTCGCGCTGCCGAGCAGCGTGAGGGCGGCGAGGGCGGTGGCGGCGACAGTCGTACGGAGACGCATTGGTTTCCCTTTCTGTTAGGGGTGTTGCGGACTCTGCGTCTATTGACGCCGGGCGCTTCCCGATAACCGGCCCGCCGGGGAGACCACTCCGTTGCCGGGCAGCGAGCGGCCGAATGAACCAGCCCCACCGCGTCGATATTAAGTCAGTCGCTTGCTTTAGCGCGCTGCGCGCGCTTCACTGATCACACGGCCACAGCCGACCACGAGGAGGCGTGATGGATCCCCCCGAGCGGAGTGCCGGTACGCTCGTGCGCGTGACACGGAAGACCGGCCGAGGGGAACGGGCCGACGCGACGCGGGAATTGATCCTCGCCACCGCGGAGCGGCTGTTCGCCGAACACGGGGTGTTCGCGGTCTCCAACCGCCAGGTCAGCGAAGCCGCCGGTCAGGGCAACAACGCCGCCGTCGGCTACCACTTCGGTACGAAGACCGACCTCGTCCGGGCCATCGTCCGCAAGCACGCGCCGCCGGTCGAACAGCTCCGGAGCCGCATGGTGGACGACGCCGGCGACTCCTCCGACGTACGGGACTGGGTGGCCTGTCTGGTGCGCCCGGTCACCGACCACCTCGCCGAGCTCGGCAGCCCCACCTGGTACGCCCGGTTCACCGCACAGATCATGACCGACCCGGGGCTGCGCCGGATCGTGGTCACCGACTCGCTCGACGCGTCCTCACTCCACCGGATCATCCGGGGACTCGACGAGTGCCTGCCGGATCTGCCCGCCGAAGTACGGGCGGAGCGCGGTGACATGGCCCGTCAGCTGATGGTGCACATGTGCGCCGAACGGGAACGGGCGCTCGCGCTCGCGACGGCCACTCCGCGCTCCAGCTGGCGCGACGCCGGCACCGGTCTGATCGACGCGATCGTCGGGCTGTGGCTGGCCCCCGTCACCCGCCCCTGACCGCGCTCCACCCTGACCGCGTTCCACTTTGACCGCGACTTCCCCCGAACGCACCCGGCGTCCGATCGGCACTCCCGCTCGATCATCCCCTCACCCCCATGGGCTCGTCCGCCCCCAGGCGTTCCGTTCCGGGCCCCCGCACGTCCCGCCACCCCCGCGCACCCCCACATTCCTTCCCGAACCGCAGACGGAGGACTTCCGACGATGAGAGCAACAGTGGGCCGTTCAGGGCACACCGGGGTCGGCGGGGCCACCGACGTGGTGGTGGTCGGCGCCTCGGCCGCCGGACTGAGCACCGTCGAAGCACTGCGACGCCTGGGCTGCACGGGCAGGGTGACCGTCGTCGGCGCCGAGCCGCACCAGCCGTACGACCGGCCTCCCCTGTCGAAGCAGGTACTCGCCGGGACCTGGCCACCCGAACGGACCCAACTGCGCCCGGAGGAAGCCCTGTCGGCGCTCGACGCGGAATTCGTACTATGCGACCCGGCGGTCGGCCTGGACGTGGCGACCCGTGAGGTGCGCACCGCGTCGGGCCGGACACTGCGCGCCGACGCGGTGGTCGTGGCCACCGGAACACGTCCCAGAACCCTGCCGGGCCAGGCCGGGCTCTCCGGCGTCCACCTGCTGCGCACCCTCGACGACGCGCTCGCGCTCCGCGCCGCACTGCCCGGTGCCGCGCGGCTCGTGGTCGTCGGCGACGGCGTGCTCGGCGCCGAGATCGCCGCCACCGCCGGCACCCTGGGCCCCGACGTCACCGTCGTCGGACCTCAGCACGCACTGATGGCCGGACAACTCGGCCACAGCACGGCTGAGTTGCTCACCGAACTGCACACCGGGCGCGGGGTCCGGCCACGACTCGGGGCCGCAGTCCGCGAGTTGGCCGCCGACTCCGGGACCGTCACCGGAGTACGCCTGGACGACGGGGATCTGCTGCCCGCCGACCTCGTCGTGGTCGCGATCGGCACCGAACCGGTGACCGGCTGGCTCCACGGCAGCGGCCTGCCGGTGGACAACGGGCTGGTCTGCGACTCCCGTTGCCGGGCGGCCGACGGCGTGTACGCCGTGGGGGACGTGGCGCGGTGGCATCACGAACACCTCGGCGGGCCGATCCGGCTGGAGAACCGCACCAACGCCTCCGAACAGGCCGTCACGGTCGCCGCCAACATCCTCGGCGCCGACCGCGCGTACACCCCGGTGCCGTACTTCTGGACGGACCAGTACGACACGAAGATCCAGCTGCACGGTGCCGTACCCGCAGGCGCCGACGCCGACATGACGGTGGTGGACGGGGACCCGGCGACGGGTCGGTTCGTCGTCCGGTACCGAAGCGCGGGCGCCGTCACCGGAGTTCTCGGCTGGAACATGCCCAAGCAGACCCGGCAGCGCCGCCAGGAAGTGGCCGACGCGCTCGCCGCCCGGCCGGCCCGGACCCCCGCCCCGCGCTGACCGCCACACACCTCGGAGCCCCCCCACCACACCCCCTTGGAGCGGACACATGACCAGCACCGCCGAACCGGCCGGCGAGAGCCCGGCCGCGGTACCGCACTTCCCGATGACCCGGGCGGCCGGCTGCCCGTTCGACCCGCCGCCGACCGCGGTGGCCCAGCAGAAGCGGGCCCCGCTCACCAGGGTCCGGCTCTGGGACGACAGCACCCCCTGGCTGGTGACCCGGTACGCCGAACAGCGCGCCCTGCTCGCCGACCCACGGGTCAGCGCCGACATCAACCGGCCCGGCTACCCGCTCCAGGTGGCGCTTCCGCCCGGCCACCGGTCCGTCGGCTTCATCCTGAAGGACGACCCCGAACACGCCCGGCTGCGGCGCATGGTGACGGCGCCGTTCGCCGTCAAACGGGTCGCCGCGCTGCGCCCCGCCGTCCAGCGGATCGTCGACGAGCTGATCGACGACATGCTGGCCGGTCCCCAACCGGTCGACCTGGTCGACGCGTTCGCCCTGCCGGTGCCCTCGCTGGTCATCTGCGAACTGCTCGGAGTCCCTTACGCCGACCACGACTTCTTCCAGCAGAACAGCAAGATCGTCATCAGGCGCGAGGCCGACCCCGGGCAGCGGACGGGCGCACAGGGCGCGCTCCTGGGCTATCTGGACGACCTCATGGGCCGGAAGCTCGCCGAGCCCGCCGACGACCTGCTCTCCGGCCTCGCCGAGCGGGTGAGGGCGGGTGAGCTGACCCGTGACGAAGCGGCCCAGACGGGCGTGCTGCTGCTGATCGCCGGACACGAGACCACCGCGAACATGATCGCGCTCGGTACGCTCGCGCTGCTCGAACACCCCGCCCAACTGGCGCTTCTGCGGGACTCCGACGACCCGGAAGTGGTCGTGTCGGCCGTCGAGGAGCTGCTGCGCTATCTCAGCATCGTCCACAACGGCCGGCGCCGGGTCGCGCTCGAGGACATCGACATCGCCGGAGAACGCGTCCGCGCGGGCGAGGGTCTGATCATGGCCAACGACATCGGCAACCGCGACCCCGACGCCTTCCCGGATCCCGACCGCCTCGACATCGGGCGCGACGCCCGGCACCACGTGGCGTTCGGGTTCGGCGTCCACCAGTGCCTGGGCCAGCCACTGGCCCGGCTGGAACTCCAGGTCGTCTACAGCACCCTGTACCGCCGCGTCCCCACCCTGCGGCTCGCGGGCGACATCGAGAGCCTCCCGTTCAAGCACGACGGCAACGTCTACGGGGTGTACGAACTGCCCGTCACCTGGTGACGGTTCCCCCCTCACAGCACCGACGAAGGAGCCTTCATGAAGATCAGCCTCGACCAGGACAAGTGCGTCGCGTCGGGACAGTGCGTGGTCGCCGCCTCGGACGTGTTCGACCAGCGCGACGAGGACGGCATCGCCGTACTCCTGACGGCCGAGCCCCCGGACGGCCGGGCCGGCGACACCCGTCACGCCGCGTCCGTCTGCCCGGCGCTCGCCATCCACATCGAGGAGTGACTCTCCGTGAGAGCCGGTCCGCGGGCCGTGAAGGAGGCCCCGGGCGGCAGCGCCGTACCGGTCCGTGACCGTTCACCCGAACGGACCAGTCCGGGTGGTCGTGGGGGCGGGAGCGGCGGATTGTCGGCCCCATGCCGGAGTGGTCCGGAGAGCGGGCCACGCACTCGGCCGAGGAGGCTCTCATGGCTCAGACCGCGTCCCCTTCGGGGGCACATCACACACCGTCCCGCGGTGGGCACGGCAGCCACGCGTGGGCGACCGGTGGGGCGATGTTCGCCGGTGTGCTGCTGTTCGTGGACGGCGTCCTGGCCGTCCTGAACGGTGTCGTCAGCATCGCGCGGGACAACGTGTACACGCTCAACGGCAGCTACACGTACCAGTTCACCCTGACCTCGTGGGGCTGGATCCATCTCGTGGTGGGCGTGCTCCTGGTCCTCACCGGCCTGGGCATCATGACCGGCGCGCCCTGGGCCAGGGTGATCGGGGTGGGCATGGCTGCCGTGAGCATCGTCGCGAACTTCATGTGGCTGCCCTACCAGCCCGTCTGGGCGGTGATCGCCATCGCGATCGGCGTCTTCGTGATCTGGTCCCTGCTGACCGACCGCGGCAGGGCGCCCGCCCGGTAGGCCCCGCGCCGGGCGGTGGGCCGCCCACCGGCCCGCCGCCCCGCTACCGGCCCGCCGCCCCGCCGCCGGTCAGGTACGCGGGCGGCGGGCCCGCTCGGCGCGCTCCGCGTTCTTCTCCTTGATCCGGACCGCCTCCTTGCGCACCTCGGCCTGGGTGGCGCGCTCGCGCCGCAGCCACGCGGGAAGCTCCTCCTTCAGCGCGTCGATCTGCGCCGTCGTGAGGGCCTCGGTGACACCGCCGCGGGCGAGCCCGGCGATCGAGACACCGAGCTTGGCGGCGACCACCGGACGCGGATGCGGGCCCTCGCGCCGCAGCTCCAGCAGCCACTGCGGCGGATCGGCCTGGAGCGCGTTCAACTCACCGCGCGAGACGACGCCTTCCCGGAAGTCGGCGGGGGTGGCTTCGAGGTACACACCCAGTTTCTTCGCCGCCGTGGCGGGTTTCATGGTCTGGGTGGTCTGGTGCGACGTCATGGTGCCAAGGGTATCGAGCCGGTGCGGGGCTCCCGACCACGGCCGGTAGCCTGGCGGCGTGACTGGCTCGGAGGTACCCCTCGCTTCCCCCGCGTTCCGCCTCGCGTACGTGCCGGGAGTGATCCCCGGCAAGTGGGTGCGGATCTGGCACGAGCGGCTGCCCGAGATCCCGCTGACCCTCACCACGGTGTCCGCGGCCGAGGCGGCGGACACCCTGCGCGCGGGCGGCGCGGACGCGGGGTTCGTCCGCCTGCCCGTCGACCGGACCGGTCTCAGCGCCATCCCGCTCTACACCGAGACGACCGTCGTCCTCGTCCCGAAGGACCACCTCGTGGCGGCCGTCGACGAGGTGTCCGTCGCGGATCTCGCCGACGACATCGTGCTGCACCCGCTCGACGACGCGCTCGACTGGGCGGGACCCCTGCCAGGACGGCCGGCGAACGAGCGTCCCGTCACGACGGCGGACGCCGTCGAACTGGTCGCGGCGGGCATCGGCCTCCTCGTCGTCCCGCAGTCCCTGGCCCGGCTGCACCACCGCAAGGACCTCACCTACCGGCCGGTTACCGGCGCTCCCGAGTCGCGTGTCGCCCTGTCGTGGCCGGAGGAGCGGACCACCGACCTGGTCGAGGAGTTCATCGGGATCGTCCGGGGCCGCACCGTCAACAGCTCACGGGGCCGCCGACCGGCCCCGGCGCAGGGGCAGCAGGCGTCGAAGGCCAAGCCGGGAGCGAAGCAGGGCGGTTCCGACGCGGGCGCCGCGCGGCGCAAGCCGGCGGGCGGCAGGTCGACCGGGAAGAACCCCCGAGGCGGCGGCGGTTCGGGCGGGGCGAGGAGCGGCAGGCGCGGCAGACCCGGCCGCCGCTCGTAGCGCACCGCGGCCTCCGTGAGCGGTCGCGGTGCGCGGTTCCGTACGGAGGCGGTGTCAGCCGGCCGGCCGCTCGTCCCCCTCGACGAGCCGGGCGAGATTGTCCAGGGCCATGCGCTGACCCGTCTCGTTGTCCGCCGCCGGCACCGTGTCCGGGACGCCCTCGTGCAGCAGGACCACCTCCGTACCGCCGTCCACGTCGGTGAGTGTGGTCGTGATGGTCATGGTGCCGCGCAGCGCCGGGTCGGGAGTCTCGAACTCAAGGACCTCCACCACCCGTTCGTCCGGGACCAGCCGTTCGAAGTGCCCGTGGTACGTGTCGGTGTTCGCCGCCGACTTGCCGGTGTCCGTCGGCGCGTCGTAGATGAGCGAGACACGGAACCGCCCGCCCTCTCGGCCGTCGAACTCGTGCACCTGACTGCTCATACCGGCGGGCACCCGCCACCGGGCGACCGCGTCCCCGTCCAGCAGGGCGCGGTAGACGACCGCCCGCGGGGCCCGTACGCGCCGGGAGACCTGAGTGGAGTACATGGGGACCAACGTAGCTCCTGCCGTACCTCACCTCACGGGCGTCGTACGCTCCCGGACGGGCTGTCCCAGGTCAGGGTGTCGCTCCGGTGGAGTTCCACGAGGAGCCAGCCGAGCGAGACCGCCGCCAGGAGGAAGTACATGACGCGGCTGGTGGCGCCGTCCCACAGCGCGTGCAGGGTGACCGCGAGCACGAAGGTGACGACGAGCCGAACGGTGGCCGCCGCCGACCATCGCGCCGCCACGGCCGTCCACAGCGCTCCGCAGATCAGTCCGGTCCACGCCATGTGGGCCGCGGGCGAGGTCAGTCCACGCAGGAACAGGGTCTCCTCCACATCGCCGATGTTCCCCTGGGACGCCAGCAGCGCCGTGAAGGCGTACCCCATCGTCTCCAGCGCGGCGAACCCCATACCGGCCGCGACCCCGATGAGCAGTCCGTCCCCGACGTGCACGGTGCCGCGCCGCCACTGCCACACAAGGATCAGCACCGGGACGATGAGCTTGCAGGACTCCTCGATCAGACCGATGCCGATCAGGGACGTCGTACCCAGGCCGCGGAGCGTCTCGAACTCCAGCCGTCCGGCGGTCACGATGCCGACCACGCCGCCGAACAGGGCCGCGATCGCGAGCACGAAGGGCCCGATGCGCCACTCACCGGTACGACCGGCGACGAAGGTCAGGAAGGCGAGGGGGACGACGACCGCCCCCAACAGGATCATGGACGGCACGTAGTTGATGTTGCCGGTGTCGATGAGGGTGCTCTGTACGAGGAAGTAGAGCCCGAGCCCGACGGCCAGTACGGGCAGCCATGCCCACTTGCGCATGGTCGTCGGCATTCCACAGCACCTCGTTCTCGCTCGACGGCAGTGAAGCCACCGCAGCGTAAGCCGCGCCGGGGTGCCGGAGGGCGCAGCGACCCGGCCGCGTCGCGACGGCGCCGCACGACCGTCGGCGTTCCGCCGGCGGTGACGACGGCCCGGCGTCGCTCATGCCATCGACAGCCCCAGCCCGTAGTACGTCACGCGGTACTCGCCCACGTCCCCGGCCTCGGTGCCGATCAGCAGGTCCTCGGGGGACCGCACGCCCATCGCGCGGGCGGTCGCCACGATCGTCTCGGCCAGGGCCTGGCCGGCGGGTTCACCGGGACCGCCCGCGTCGATCCGCAACCGCGGGTGTCGGGCGTCGGGCCAGGGCCTGCCGGTCGACGGGTGCTCGGCCGCCGTGCCCCATCCCAGCGACGCCGGGTCGACCACCTCGTCCGCGAAGGCGGCGATCATCAGCCGGTCCCCGCAGTCGATGTCGAAGAGGATCGGCGCTCCCTTGCCCTCGATCCGGCCGTAGATCGGCATCCACATCGGGGTCCGGAGCGCGGTCGTCTCCGCCGGCAGCGTGGTCAGGAACGCGGCGAGCGCCCGGGTCACCGTCTCCCAGCTGTGTGCCCGCCAGCCGCCGGGGAAGGTCAGGCCCCCGTTGGAGGCGTCGGCCCGGAAGCCGAAGAAGCCGGTGATGCCGTGCTCCTCGCCGTTCCCCTGGCGGACGAACCAGCTCTCCGCCGGATCGGTCGGCTGGAGGACCAGCTCGGGTCCCGTCCGGCCCGCGCGCAGTTCGAGCGTGTCCGACTCGCCACGCCAGCGCAGATACGGGGAGCCCCAGTTCTCCACCGGGCGCAGGAACGGCGTGAGCCTGCCGTGCACCCCCATGATCGACGGCTGGCCGAGCGCTCCGGTCAGCTCGTCCTTGGCCAGCCGGAAGGCCTCCGCCTGGGAGGCCGCGTCCGGCGCGGCATGCCGTACGGGGACGGCCAGTTCGACGTACGCCTCGCTGCTCACATGGCGTTCCTCGTACTTGCCGACGGGGCGCAGCCGTGCGTCACCGGTGGAGCGTCCGGTGGCCACGGCGGGACTGTCGCTCCAGCCCCAGCCGAGCCGGACGACCAGTGCGCGCGTGGCGTCGCGCGTCCAGCCGCCGGTCTCCGACGCGCGGAGGCGGACCGCCAGGGCCGCGAGGGTTTCGTCCGTGGCGCTGTGTGACGGTGCGCTGCCCGGTTGTTCGGTCATACGACAAATCTTGCCGTACGCGCGGAGCGATCTCCGCCCAAGTTTGCGGAGTTGGAACATCGGTCACGGACCGGGCGGGGACCGGGCGTCAGCCGTTCATGAGGTCGGGGTCGGGGCCGGTGCGCTCGTTCCGGTTCAGGGCGGAGATGTCGGAGATGTCGGCCTCGCTCAGTTCGAAGTCGAACAGGGCGAAGTTCTCCTCGACCCGCTCGCGGGTCACGGACTTCGGGAAGACGACGTCCCCGCGCTGGATGTGCCAGCGGAGCGTGACCTGTGCCGGGGTGCGCCCGGCCGCGTCGGCGATGCGGGTGATGACCGGGTCGTCGAGCACCCTGCCCTTGGCGATGGGGGACCAGGACTCGGTGGCGATGCCCTGTTCGGTGTTGAACGCCCTGACCTCGTCCTGGGTGAGGTACGGATGCACCTCCACCTGGTTGACGGCGGGGACGACCACGGAGCCGTCGAGGAGACGGCGGAGGTGGTTCGGCTGGAAGTTGGAGACGCCGATGGCGCTCGCCCGGCCGGAGCGGTAGATCTCCTCCAGCGCCTTCCAGGTCTCCACGAAGTCCCCGACACCGGGCAGCGGCCAGTGGATCAGGAAGAGATCGAGACGCTCCAGCCCGAGGTCCTCCATGCTCCGGTCGAACGCGGCGAGCGCGTCGTCCGGCGCGTGGTAGGGGTTGTTCAGCTTGCTGGTGACGAAGATGTCGTCCCGGTCGAGCCCGGAGTCGCGGACCGCCTGACCGACTTCCTTCTCGTTGCCGTACATCTGCGCGGTGTCGATGTGCCGGTAGCCGATCTCCAGGGCCGTCAGCGTCGCCTCCCGGGTCTCGGCCGGCGGGATCTGGAAGGTGCCGAAGCCGAGCTGGGGGATGTCCACGCCGTTGTTCAGCGTGATGTCGGGTACCGCGGTCATGGTCGCTCCTTTGTGTGCCGCCTCGGCGGCAGTGAGGGTTCGGTCCACAGGGGCGCCTTCCCGATCGTATTGCCGGTAAAACGGCGTAATGCGGCAAATGACCGGGAGCCGGCGCGCGGCCCCGTCCGAGCCCGGTGTCCGGTCCGGGTGTCCGGGCGCGGTTCCGGCGGCGCGTCAGCCTGCCACGTCACGACCGGGCGCCTTTCTCCTCACCAAGGGGTTACGCAAGCAACCTTCGTGGAGCGCGACCCGTCATCCACGGCATGAAGATCTCATTTCTAATACACAACGCGTATGGGATAGGAGGGACGATCACCACCACGTTCAACCTCGCCCGCGCGCTGGCCGATCGGCACGAAGTGGAGATCATCTCGGCTCTCCGGCACCGGGAGCGGCCGAACCTCACACCCGACCCGCGTGTACGGCTGCGCCCCCTGGTGGACCTGCGGCACGAGAAGAACGACCCGCGGCATCTGACACCGGCGAAGGTCTTCCCCTCGTCCGAGTACCGCTACCGGCAGTACAGCGCGCTCACCGACGAGCGCATCGGCGAGGCGCTGGCGTCGCTCGACGCGGACGTCGTCGTGGGTACCCGCCCCGGCCTCAACGTGCACCTGGCCCTCCAGGCCCCCGAGCGGACGGTGCGCGTCGGGCAGGAACACCTCACGCTCGACAACCACCCGCCGCGCCTGCGCAACGCGCTGCGCCGGGTCTACCCGCGGCTGGACGCGATCACCCCCGTCACCGAGGCCGACGCCGCCTCCTACCGGCGCAAGATGCGGCTGCCGGGCGTGCGCGTGCAGGCGCTGCCCAACAGCGTCCCGGCCCCCGCCCTCCCGCCGGCCGACGGCCGCGAGCGCGTCGTGATGGCCGCCGGACGGCTGGTGCCGGTCAAGCGGTTCGACCTGCTGATCGAGGCATTCGCCGCGGTCGCCGCCGAGCACCCCGACTGGCAGCTGCGCGTCTACGGCAAGGGCGAGGAACGGGACCGGCTGCGCGGGCTCATCGACGCGCTCGGCCTGCACAACAACGTGTTCCTGATGGGGGCCGTGACACCGATGGAGGCCGAGTGGGTGAAGGGCTCCATCGGGGCGGCGACCTCCAACTTCGAGCCGTTCGGCATGACCATCGTCGAGGCGATGCGCTGCGGGCTGCCCGTCGTGAGCACCGACTGCGCGTACGGCCCCGGCGAGATCATCACCCCCGGCGAGGACGGCAGGCTGGTGCCCGTCGGAGACCGTGACGCGCTGGCCGGCGCCCTGCTGGACCTCGTGCGCGACGACGAGCTGCGCCGCCGGATGGGGCGCGCCGCGCTGGAGAACTCCCGCCGATTCGCCCCCGCCCCCGTCGTCGCCCGGGCCGAGCGGCTCTTCGAGGAGTTGCTCGCGGCCCGGACCGAAGGCCGGCCACCGGCGCGCGGAACGGACCACGCCCTGGTGAGCGGCGGGTACGCGGCCAAGGACACCGCGCTCGTCGCGGCCAGCAGTGTCGTGCGGACCGTACGGAAGGCACGGCGATGAGCGGCGGTGACGGCGGCGTGACGGACGGACCGGTGGCCGGGCCCCGCGCGGACACGACCGTGGACGGCGAGGGGCGGCTGGCCGTGGAGATGACGCTGCCGCTGCCCGCCACCGCGCGGCCCCGGCTGCTGCTCCGGCCGCGCCCGCCGAAGGGGTGGCCGAAGGAGCGGGCCGACCGGTGGCTGGAGGAGACCGGCCGTGCCGTCGCGCTGGAGCCCGTGGGGCAGGACCGGTGGCGGGCCGTCCTGGAGACGGCGCCCGCGCTCGGGGAGGGCCGCTGGGACGCGTACGTGCTGGCCGCGCCGGGGGAGGAGCGCGTACCGCTGCTGCCCGGTCCGCGCGATCTGCGCGCGCTGGTCTCCGGCTTCGGCGACGGCCGCGGGACGCCGCTCGCGGTCCGGATCCCGTACGCCACCAAGGACGGCCGGCTCGCCGTACGGGCCTGGCTGCGGGCCGCGCACGCGGAGGCCGGCCGCATCGACTTCCCGGACGGCTCGATGACCGTGACGGCGCGGCTGTTCGGCGCCCGGCTGGGGGACGGCGCCGCGGTGTCGCTGCACCGGCGGGGCCGGGAGACCGCCGTACGGGAGAGCCCCCTCCGGCCGCGTGGGGAGCGGGACTTCACGTTCACCGTCGACCACCTGGACCTGCCGGCGGAGGGCGGCGGGGCCGGGGCGGGGACGGCACCGGCGGTCTGGGACGTGTACGTCCGCCCGGCCGCCGGCGCGCCGCTGATCCGGGTGGCCCGGCTGCTGGACGACATCGCGGACCGCAAGACGGTCTTCGTCTACCCGGCCGCCGCACTCGGCGCGCTGACGGCACGTCCGTACTACACGGTCGACAACGACCTCTCGGTGGAGGTGGTCTCGCCGGGCGGCAACTGAACACAGCCGCCCCGCAACACCGCTGACGCACCGTCAGCAGCCGCTCCCGGCGGCGCCGTCAGCCCGCGGCGCCCAGCGCCCCGGACACCAGGGCCTTCGCCTCCTCCTGCACCTCGCCGAGGTGCTCCGGGCCGCGGAAGCTCTCCGCGTACACCTTGTACACGTCCTCCGTGCCCGATGGGCGCGCCGCGAACCAGGCGCTGTCCGTGCAGACCTTCAGACCGCCGATCGCCGCGCCGTTGCCCGGAGCCTCGGTGAGGACGGCGGTGATGGGCTCGCCGGCCAGCGTGCCGGCGGTGACCTGGCCGGCCGACAGCTTCGCGAGGACCGCCTTCTCCCGCCGGGTCGCGGGGGCGTCGACGCGGGCGTAGGCCGGGGCACCGAAGCGGTCCGTGAGCGCCGCGTAGTGCTGCGACGGGGTGGCGCCCGTGACAGCGGTGATCTCCGAGGCCAGCAGGGCGAGCAGGATGCCGTCCTTGTCGGTCGTCCACACGCTCCCGTCCCGGCGCAGGAAGGACGCGCCGGCGCTCTCCTCGCCGCCGAAACCCAGGCTCCCGTCGTAGAGACCGTCCACGAACCACTTGAATCCCACCGGCACTTCGACCAGCGTCCGGCCGAGGTCGGCGGCGACCCGGTCGATCATCGAGGAGGAGACCAGCGTCTTGCCGATCCCGGTACCGGCCGGCCACCCGTCGCGGTGCGCGCAGAGGTACTGGATGGCGACGGCCAGATAGTGGTTGGGATTCATCAGACCACCGTCGGGCGTGACGATGCCGTGCCGGTCGGCGTCGGCGTCGTTGCCGGTGGCGATGGTGTATTCGTCGCGCCGCGCGATCAGCGAGGCCATGGCGTGCGGCGACGAGCAGTCCATCCGGATTCTGCCGTCCCAGTCCAGCGTCATGAACCGCCACGTGGGGTCGGCCAGCGGGTTCACCACCGTCAGGTCGAGCCGGTGCCGCTCGGCGATACGGCCCCAGTACCCGACGGACGCGCCGCCGAGCGGGTCGGCGCCGATCCTGATCCCGGCCGCCCGCACCGCGTCCAGGTCCAGCACCGACGGCAGGTCGTCGACGTACCGGCCCAGGAAGTCGTGCCGCCCCGTGGTGTCGGCGGCCAGCGCCCGCGCGTACGGGATCCGGCGGACCTCCTTGAGCCCCGCCTCGATCAGGGCGTTGGCGCGGTCCTGGATCCAGGAGGTGGCGTCGGAGCCGGCCGGGCCGCCGTTGGGCGGGTTGTACTTGAAGCCGCCGTCGGCAGGCGGGTTGTGCGAGGGCGTGACGACGATGCCGTCGGCGAGGCCCCCGGTACGGCCCCGGTTGTACGTCAGGATCGCGAGCGACACGGCGGGTGTGGGCGTGTAGCCGTCCTCGGAGTCGACCAGGACGGTGGCGCCGTTGGCGGCCAGCACCTCCAGCGCCGTGACGCGGGCCGGTTCGGACAGGGCGTGCGTGTCGGCCCCGAGGAACAGCGGCCCGTCGGTGCCCTGCCGGGTCCGGTAGTCGCAGATCGCCTGGGTGGTGGCGGCGATGTGGTCCTCGTTGAACGCCGCCACGAGGGCGGAGCCGCGGTGCCCCGACGTACCGAAGGCGACCCGCTGCGCGGGCTCCGCCGGATCCGGGTGCAGCGCGTAATAGGCCGTCACCAGCCGCGCCACGTCCACCAGATCTCCCGGCTGCGCCGGCTGCCCGGCCCTCTCGTGCACCATCCGCGAACTCCAAATCGTGTCGGTCGACCGGGCCCTACGTAACCCTATGAGGTGAGGCTGCGCCAGTGGGCACCGTGGCCGCCCGCGGCCAGTGCTCCAGCAGCACATGGAGCGCTTCGACGGTCCGTTCCCAGGACGCCTGGACGTCACGGTCGGCCGCGAAGCCGCCGTTGGCCTCCAGGGCGCTGAACCCGTGGAAGGTGCTGCGCAGCAGCCGTACGGCATCGGTCAGGTCCGGCTCCGCCAGGCCGTACGCCCGGAGCATCCCGTAGGTCAGCTCGATGGTCCGCAGATACGCCGGGGGAGGGGGCGTCGGCACCGGTTCGATCCGCAGCTGGGTGGCCGTGTAGAGGCCGGGGCGTTCCAGCGCGAACGCCCGGTAGGCGTCGGCGAACGCGGTGAGCGAGTCCCGGCCGGCCCGGCCCGCCACCGCGGTGCCGACCCGCTCGGCGAACTCCTCCACGGCCACCAGCGCGATTCTGACCCGCAGGTCAGCGGCGTTCCTGAGGTGGGCGTAGAGGCTCGCGTCCCTCACGCCGAAGCGGCGGGCGAGCGCGGCCACCGTGACGTTCTCGAAGCCCACCTCGTCCGCCAGTTCGGCCCCTGCCTCGGTCAGCCGCTCGATCGTCAGTCCCGCGCGCGCCACGGGCCCCACCTCCTGTGCCCGGCCCGGTTCGACATGGGTGCCAGCATACCTAGGGGAAATAATTATTTGCCTAATGCTATTAGGCGGCGCATGGCTCCGACGTCATGAAAGCCCTGACCGGGGGAGGAGATCCGTACGTCGTTCGTCAATTGCTCCGGGGGAGAAGCGGCGTGCCTTCCGTGACGCCTTTCCCGGCCCGCCCGGTTCCCGGCGGGAGCGGACCGGCCACCGCCGGGAATATGCTCGGGCCCGTAGGGACGCCGGAACGCAACCCCTCACCCGGAGGAAGAAGCCGACGTGACCACTGCGACGCCCGGGGACGACTCCCTCGACGTGGACCACGCCCTCCAGGACGCCCTGGACCGGCTGACCATCGTGGCCAACGCCTCCGAGGCGCTGTCCAGCACGCTCGACCTCGAACAGGGGCTGCGCCGCCTGTGCAGGGTGCTCGTCCCCGCCCTCGCCGACTGGTGCGCCATCGACCTGGTCGAGAGCGAGGGGCGGCTGCGCCGCGTGGTGGTGGAGCACCGGGAGCCCGACCTGCTGCCCCCGGGATTCCTGGAGGCGCTGCTGCCGCCGGCCGACGAGTCCTCCCCGGCCCCGCTGGCGCGGGCCCTGCGGGGCGCCGGGCCCCTGCGCCTCGCGGACTTCCCCGACCCGGCCGAGGGCGCCGACGCCCTGCACCGCGCCGAGCTGCGGACCTTCGAGCAACTGGGCGCGCACCGCGCCGTACTGGCCCCGCTCCGCGCCCGCCACCAGGTGCTCGGCGCGCTGACCCTGGTGCGCACCGGCCCGGAGGTGCTCGACGACGAGGACCGGCTGCCGCTGATCGAGGACCTCTCCCACCGCATCGCCATGGCCGTGGACAGCGCGCGACTGCACGGCCAGATCGCCCACACGGCCGAACGGCTCCAGCGTTCCCTGCTGCCGGACCTGCCCGACGGCGGACCGCTGGAGATCGCGGCACGGTACGACCCCGCGCGGGCGAGCGCCGAGGTCGGCGGTGACTGGTACGACGCGTTCACGCTGCCCGACGGAGCCCTCACCCTGATCATCGGCGACGTCACCGGGCACGACCTGAAGGCCGCGGTGGCCATGAGCCAGATGCGCAACATGCTCCGGGGCATCGCCTGCGACCGCAAGGAGCCGCCGGGCAAGATCCTCGCCCGGCTGGACGCCGCGAACGAGATCCTCTATCCGGGACAGACCCTCACCTGCCTGTACGGCCTGCTCACCAAGCCCGAACCGGACGGCCCCTGGCTCTTCCAGTACGCCGTGGCCGGGCACCCCGCCCCGCTGCTGATCACCCGCGAGGGCGACACCCGTTTTCTGGAGGGCGGCCGGAGCATCCTGCTGGGCGTCGCGTCCGAGACGATCCGCCCCGACGCCGCCGAACCCCTGCCGCCGGGCTCGACGGTCCTGCTGTACACGGACGGGCTGATCGAGCGCCGCCGCGAGACGTTCGACGACGGCATGACGCGGCTGCGCCTGCACGCCGCGGCACTGGCCCGCGCCCCGCTGGAGGAGTTCTGCGACGAACTCGTCGTGGCCCTCGGTGATGCCGGGACGGACGACATCGCGATGATCGCGGTACGCGTTCCGCCCGGCATCGAGCCGTACACCGCCACCGCCGAATGAGCGAGGGGCCTTCGGCCCGCCGGGGGATTTCCCCGGCATTCCCCCGGCGATCCCCGACGGATTTCCGCGGTAATCCCATGGGTTTCTCCCCCGTTCTGCCCATCCGCGAACGGGACCCCGCCGCGAATGTTCCCGAGGACCCGTCCGGCCCGCCGCCCTACGATTACCGGGAAAGCAGCTCCCTTCCACGCCAGAAGGTGCACCGCATGACGAAACTCGGCCTCCCGGACGGAATCCGGGCCTGTCTCTTCGACCTCGACGGTGTCATCACGAAGACGGCCGTCGTCCACGCGGCCGCCTGGAAGGAGACATTCGACGAATTCCTCCGGGAACGCGGTGGCGGGGAATTCCGCCCGTTCGACGCCGTCACCGACTACAACAGGTACGTCGACGGCCTCCCCCGCGCCGCGGGCGTACGCACCTTCCTCGCCTCGCGCGATGTCGAACTGCCCGAGGGCTCACCGGACGACCCGCCCGACCGGGCCACCGTCCAGGGACTGGGCAACCGCAAGAACGACCGGCTGCTGAAGAGGATCAAGGCGGGCGGTGTCGATGCGTACGACGGCTCCCTGAGCTACATCCGGGCCGTCCGGGCGGAAGGACTGCGCACCGCCGTGGTCTCCTCCAGCACCAACTGCCGCGACATCCTCCGGGCGATCGGCGCCGAGGACCTCTTCGACACCCGTGTCGACGGGATCGTCGCCGCGGAGCGCGGACTGCCCGGCAAGCCCGACCCCGCGCCCTTCCTCGCCGCGGCAGGTGACCTGGGCGTCGAGGCGTCGGCCGCAGCCGTCTTCGAGGACGCGCTGGCGGGCATGGAGGCGGGCAGGTCCGGCCACTTCGGGTACGTCGTGGGCGTCGACCGGGTGGGCCAGGCCGACGCCCTGCGCTCGCACGGCGCGGACACGGTCGTCACCGATCTGGCCGACCTCGCCGACCGGGAGCCGCGGGCATGATCACCGACTCGATGTACGCGGTGGAGCCCTGGTCCCTCCGCGAGACGGAGCTCAACCTCGACGTGCTCCCGCAGAGCGAGTCGGTCTTCGCCCTCTCCAACGGTCACATCGGCTGGCGCGGCAACCTGGACGAGGGCGAGCCGCACGGTCTGCCCGGCTCCTATCTCAACGGCGTCCACGAGCTGCACCCCCTGCCGTACGCCGAGGCCGGATACGGCTACCCGGAGTCCGGCCAGACCGTCATCAACGTCACCAACGGCAAGATCATCCGCCTGCTGGTCGACGACGAGCCCTTCGACCTGCGCTACGGGCAGCTCCGCTCCCACGAGCGGGTGCTCGACCTGCGTTCGGGTCTGCTGCACCGCACCTGCGAGTGGACCTCACCGGCCGGCAGCACCGTACGGGTGCGCTCCACCCGGCTCGTCTCCTTCACCCAGCGCGCGGTCGCCGCCGTCTCCTACCGGGTCGAGGCGGTCGACACCGAGGTCCGCGTCGTCATCCAGTCCGAGCTGGTGGCCAACGAGCAACTGCCCGGCGCCGCGGCCGATCCCCGCGCCGCCGTCGCGCTGGAGTCGCCCCTGGAGGCGGAGGAGACCTTCGCCTCCGGAAACCGGCTGCGGCTGGTGCACCGCACCCGCCGCAGTGGTCTGCGCGTCGGCGCCGCGGCCGACCACGTCGTCGGCGGACCCGAGCCGACCACCACCGAGTGCGAGTCCGACGACGACATCGCCAGGCTGACTGTCACCTCCGTCCTGGCCCCCGGCAAGAGCCTGCGCCTGGACAAACTCGTCGCGTACGGCTGGTCCAGCACCCGGTCGCTGCCCGCCGTCGCCGATCAGGTGGACGCCGCCCTGGCCAGCGCCGCGAGCATCGGCTGGGACGGCCTCGCCGGCGAACAGCGCGCCTATCTCGACGACTTCTGGCAGTGCGGCGACGTGCAGGTGGACGGTGACGAGAAGATCCAGCAGGCCGTGCGCTTCGCCCTCTTCCACGTACTCCAGGCAGGTGCCCGCGCCGAGCAACGGGGCATCCCCGCCAAGGGGTTGACCGGCTCCGGCTACGACGGGCACGCCTTCTGGGACACCGAGGCGTTCGTCCTGCCGCTGCTCACCTACACCTCACCGGACGCGGTGTCCCAGGCGCTGCGCTGGCGCCAGAGCACGCTGCCCGCCGCGCGGGACCGCGCCGAGCAACTCGGCCTGAGGGGGGCCGCGTTCCCCTGGCGGACCATCGACGGCTCGGAGTGCTCGGCCTACTGGCCGGCCGGCGCCGCCGCCTTCCACGTGAACGCCGGGATCGCCGACGCGGCCCTGGGCTATCTCTCCGCCACGCACGACGAGGACTTCGAGCGCGACTGCGCCGTCGAACTGCTCGTGGAGACGGCGCGGTTGTGGAGATCGCTCGGACACCACGACCACCACGGCGCCTTCCACATCGACGGGGTCACCGGTCCCGACGAGTACAGCGCCGTCGTCGACGACAACACGTACACCAATCTGATGGCCCGGACTAATCTGACGGCCGCGGCGGACATCGTGGAGCGCAACGCCGACGTCGCGGCCCGGCTCGGCGTGGACGACGAGGAGAGCGCCGCCTGGCGCGACGCGGCCGACGCCATGAGCATCCCCTACAACAGTGAGCTGCGGGTCCACGAGCAGGACGCCGGATTCACCCGGCACCAGGTGTGGGACTTCGAGAACACCCGGCCCGACCAGTACCCCCTGCTGCTCCACTTCCCGTACTTCGACATCTACCGCAAACAGGTCGTCAAACAGGCCGACCTGGTCCTGGCGATGGTCAAGTGCAGCTCGTACTTCGACGCCGATCACAAGGCCCGCAACTTCGCCTACTACGAAGCCCTCACCGTCCGCGACTCCTCCCTGTCGGCCTGCTGTCAGGCGGTCATGGCCGTGGAGACGGGGCACCTGCGGCTGGCCTACGACTATCTGACCGAGGCCGCGCTGATGGACCTGGAGGATCTGGAGCACAACACCCGCGACGGTCTCCACATCGCCTCCCTCGCCGGCGCCTGGATGGTGCTGGTGGTCGGCTTCGGCGGAATGCGGCACGGCTGGAACAGACTGGACTTCGCGCCGAGACTGCCCGAGGAGATCAGCCGGCTCGCGTTCACGATGCAGTTCCAGGGCCGCCACCTCCGGGTGGAGATCACGCCGACCACCGCGACGTACACCCTCCCGACCGGTGACCCGCTGCGGATCCACCACTACGGCGACGCCCTCACCGTCCACGGCGGAGTCGCCGAGGCCCGCGCCATCCCCGCCGTCGTGGCCCCGCCCGCACCGGCCCACCCGCCGGGCCGCAGGCCCAACCAGGCCCGGCCCCGTCGCTGACCTCACACGACGCCCGCCATCACGGACACCTTTCGCATGCCCTGACAAATAATGTGAAACTGGACGGCAGTGAGTGGCATGCGCCGGCCACCGGGCGTACGACCCGCGGGGCGAGGACGGCGAGGCCCTGACACGTCACGGCCCCGCCGACGCGACACGGTTCACCGGGCCCGGCCCCGCCGTCGCGGCGGGCCGAACGCCCGCGGCCGAGCGCCTGGGAGCGGCAGTTCTGAGGAGTACTTCCATGGCCAAGGCAGTAGGAATCGATCTCGGCACCACCAACTCGGTGATCGCCGCGTGGGAGGGCGGCGAGGCGACCGTGCTCCCCAACGCGGAGGGCACCCGCACCACACCCTCCGTGGTCGGATACACCGACTCGGGGGAGCGCCTGATCGGGCAGCTCGCCCGGCGTCAGGCGATCCTCAATCCGAAAGGCACCATCTACTCGGCCAAGCGCTTCATCGGCCGCCACTACGACGAGATATCCGACGAGGCCAAGGCCGTCGCGTACGACGTGGTCGAGGGCGACGGCGGCGTCGCCCGTATCGACGTACGGGGCAAGCTCTACGCCCCCGAGGAGATCAGCGCGCTCGTGCTGCGCAAACTCGCCGACGACGCCGGGAAGTCCATGGGGGAACGGGTCACCGAGGCCGTCATCACCGTGCCCGCCTACTTCAACGACGCCCAGCGCACCGCCACCAAGGACGCCGGCCGGATCGCCGGCCTCGACGTGCTGCGCATCATCAACGAGCCGACCGCCGCCGCGCTCGCGTACGGGCTGGACAAGAAGGAGCACGAGACCGTGCTCGTCTTCGACCTGGGCGGCGGCACCTTCGACGTGAGCATCCTGGACGTCGGGGACGGAGTGGTCGAGGTGCGTTCCACCGCCGGTGACAGCCACCTCGGCGGCGACGACTTCGACCGCCGACTCGTGGATCACCTCGCGGACACCTTCCAGCGGGAGAACGGCATCGACCTGCGACAGGACCCGCAGGCCCTGCAACGCCTCTTCGAAGCCGCCGAGAAGGCCAAGACCGAACTCAGCTCGGTCAGCCGGACACAGGTCAGCCTGCCCTTCGTCACCGCCGACGCCTCCGGCCCCAAGCATCTGACCGAGACGGTCATGCGGTCCACGTTCGAGCAGATCACCGCCGATCTCGTCGAACGCTGTCTGGACCCCGTCCAGCAGGCGCTGGCCGACGCCAAGGTCAGCGACCAGGACATCGACGAGGTCATCCTCGTCGGCGGCTCCACCCGGATGCCCGCCGTACAGGCCCTGGTGCGCCGGCTCACCGGTGGCAAGGACCCCAATATGAGCGTCAACCCCGACGAGGTCGTGGCGCTCGGCGCCGCGATCCAGGCGGGTGTCCTCAAGGGCGAGGTCAAGGACGTCCTGCTGCTCGACGTCACACCGCTCTCCCTCGGTGTGGAGACGCGCGGCGGCGTCATGACGAAGATCATCGAGCGGAACACCACGATCCCCGTCCGCCGTTCCGAGACGTTCTCCACCGCCGAGGACAACCAGCCGGCCGTGGACGTGGTGGTGGTGCAGGGCGAACGTGAACTGGCCGCCGACAACCGGGTGCTGGGCCGCTTCCAGCTCGCCGACATCCGCCCCGCGCCGCGCGGTGAACCACAGATCGACGTGACCTTCGACATCGACGCCAACGGCATCCTCGATGTCACCGCGAAGGACAAGGCCACCGGCAAGGAGCAGTCCATCACCATCAGCGAGGGCTCCAACCTCGATCCCTCCGAGGTCGAACGGATGGTCGCCGAGGCCGAGAGCAACCGGGGAGAGGACCGGGCGCTGCGCGAGGCCGTCGACGCGCGCAACGAACTCGACTCCGCCGCCTACCAGGTGGAGCGGAGCCTCACCGAACTCGGTGACTCCGCGCCCGAACACGAGACGGCCCGCGCGCGGATGCTGGTCACCGACGCCCGTCAGGCCGTCGCGGACGGGGCGGACCCGGCCAGGGCGAGGTCACTGACCTCCGAACTCCAGCAGGTCCACGCGGCGTTGGCCGCCCGTCGGGCCGGACCGGCGCCGGGCGGGGACGAGGGAGAGCAGGGCTCCGGGACGGACGAGGACGCGCGTGGCCGTGGCGCCGACGACGATGTCATCGACGCCGAGTTCGACAAGAGCTGAAGCCGCCATGACCCACTCCCCGGAACCGGCGGACGAACCGCGGCCCGAACGCGGGACGCCGGACGGCCCCGCCCCGTCCGCCGAAGCCACCGAAGCGACCGAAGCGACCGAAGTCACCGAAGTCACCGAGCCGTCGGGACCGTCGGAACCGGCCGCCTCCGCCGAGTCCGCCGAGTCGTCGGAACTGCGGGACCGCTGGCGACGCGCCCTCGCCGACCTCGACAACGTCCGCAAACGCCGTACGAAGGAGCTGACGCGCGAACGTGAGGCGGAGCGCGCCCGTGTCTGCGCCGACTGGCTGCCCGTGCTGGACAACCTCGAACTCGCCCTGGCCCACGCCGAGCCGGACTCCGGCTCCGTCGTCCAGGGGGTCGAGGCCGTACGCGGCCAGGCCGTCGACATCCTCCACCGCCTCGGCTACCCGAGGGACGACGAGACCGGCGTCCCCTTCGACCCGGCCAGACACGAAGCCGTCAGCGTGGTCGACGATCCCGGCTCCGAGCCGGGCACGGTCGTCCGGTGCCTGCGCCCCGGCTACGGCACCCCCGGCCACCAACTGCGCCCGATGGCCGCCGTCGTCAGCAAGCGGCAGGAGTGACGAGCCCATGGCAGCCGACCTCTACGAGGCCCTCGGCGTGCCGCGCACCGCGAGCACCGAGGAGATCCAGCAGGCGTACCGCGCCCGTGCCCGCAGGTACCACCCGGACATCAACAAGGACCCCGGCGCCGAGGAACGCTTCAAGGAGCTCAACGAGGCGTACAGCGTCCTGTCCGACCCCGGGACCCGCGCACGCTACGACCGGTTCGGCGCCGACTTCCGGCGGATACCGGAGGATGACGACGAGTATCAGCGGTACGGCGCGTACGGTGACCGCGCGGCGGCCGGTGCGGGCAGAGGGGGACGGGCACGCCGCGGACGGGGGTACGGGGACGGCGGTGACCCCTTCGGCGGCCCCGGCGGCCCCGGTGGCATCGACTTCGAGGACCTCTTCGGCGGGATGTTCGGGGCGCGCGGCGCACGGAGCCGGGTGCCCGGCGCCGACCAGGAGGCCGAACTCTCCCTCACGGTAGAGGAGGCGTACCGGGGCGGTCACCGCGGCGTCACCCTCGGCGGGCCCGGCGGACAGCGGACGTACGACGTCGACATCCCGCGCGGTGTCACCGACGGACAGCGGATCCGCCTCGCCGGTCAGGGCGGCCGGGGCAGCGGCGACGCACCCGCGGGCGACCTCTATCTGAGGGTGCGCCTCGCACCGCACGACACGTTCCGTGTGCAGGGCCGCGACCTCTCCGTCCGGCTGCCCCTCACCCCCTGGGAGGCCGCGCTCGGAGCCACGCTGCCCGTCCCCACACCGCAGGGCACCGCCAAGGTCACCGTCCCGGCCGGGTCCTCCAGCGGACGACGGCTCCGGCTGCGCGGCCAGGGCCTGCCCAACCCGCGCGGAACGGACGGCGACCTCTACGCCGAACTGCGGATCACGGTGCCGCCGTACCCCACCGACCGTGAGCGCGACCTCTTCGAACAGCTCGCCGGAGCCTCCGACTTCGACCCGAGGAGGACACCGTGACCACCCCACGGCGCACCGTCCACGCGCTGGTACCGCTCCCCGGCCTCTCCCTGGAGACCGTCGCCCGACGGTCCGGCCTGCACCCCGACACCGTCCGCAAGTTCGTCGCCCTCGGACTGCTCGACGCCCGCCGGGAGGCGTCCGGCCGGCTCCGCTTCGCCGAGAGCGCCCCGTTCGACCTCGCCCGTCTGGAACGGCTCAGGGTCGGCCTCTGCCTCAACTACGCCTCGCTCGGCGTGGTGGTCGACCTGCTCGACCGCATCAGCCGCCTCGAAACAGCGCTGCGCCGCAGCGGTACCGGGAGTGATCAGCAGCCATGGACATGAACCGGCTCACCCAGAAGTCCCAGGAAGCCCTCCAGGACGCCCAGACCGTGGCCCTGCGGCTCGGGCAGCACGAGACCGACGGCGACCACCTGCTGCTCGCCCTCCTGGACCAGCGCGACGGACTCGTCCCCCGGCTGCTGGACCAGGCGGGCGCCGACACCGACGCGCTGCGCACCGACGTGGAGACCGAACTCGCCCGCAGGCCCCGCAGCACGGGTCCGGGCACCGCCCCCGGCCAGGTCTTCGTCACCCAGCGCCTCAGCCGGCTGCTGGACACCGCCGAACAGGAGGCGCACCGGCTCAAGGACGAGTACGTCTCCGTCGAACACCTCGTGCTCGCCCTCGCCGACGAGGGCTCCGCGACCCCCGCCGGCCGGCTCCTCAAGCGGCACGGCGTCACGACGGACAACTTCCTGGCCGCGCTCACCCGGGTCCGCGGCAACCAGCGCGTGACCTCCGCGACCCCCGAAGGGGCGTACGAGGCCCTGGAGAAGTACGGCCGAGACCTGGTGGGCGAGGCACGCGAGGGCACACTCGACCCGGTGATCGGCCGCGACGCCGAGATCCGCCGCGTCACCCAGATCCTCAGCCGCAAACGGAAGAACAACCCGGTCCTCATCGGGGACCCCGGTGTCGGCAAGACGGCCGTCGTGGAAGGACTCGCCCAGCGCATCGTGCGCGGCGACGTCCCCGAAGGGCTGCGCGACAAGACCGTCTTCTCCCTCGACATGGGGTCCCTGGTGGCGGGCGCCAAGTACCGCGGTGAGTTCGAGGAGCGCCTCAAGGCCGTACTGAGCGAGGTCAAGGCCGCCGCCGGGCGCATCCTGCTCTTCGTGGACGAACTGCACACCGTGGTCGGCGCCGGAGGCGGCCCCGAGGGCGCGATGGACGCGGGCAACATGCTCAAGCCCATGCTCGCCCGCGGCGAACTCCATATGATCGGCGCCACCACCCTGGACGAGTACCGCCGCCACATCGAGACCGACGGAGCGCTCGAACGCCGCTTCCAGCAGGTACTGGTGGACGAGCCGAGCGTGGAGGACACCGTCTCCATCCTCCGCGGGCTGCGCGAACGCCTGGAGGTCTTCCACGGCGTGCGGATCCAGGACACCGCGCTGGTCGCGGCGGCCACCCTCAGCCACCGCTACATCTCCGACCGCTTCCTCCCCGACAAGGCCATCGACCTCGTGGACGAGGCATGTGCCCGGCTGCGTACCGAGATCGACTCCATGCCCGCCGAACTCGACGAGATCACCCGCCGGGTCACCCGTCTGGAGATCGAGGAGGCCGCCCTCGCCAAGGAGCCGGACCCCGCCAGCCGGGCCCGCCTCGACGAGCTCCGCCGCGAACTCGCCGACCGGCGCGGCGAGGCCGACGCGGCCCAGGCGCAGTGGGAGGCCGAACGCCAGGCCATCCGCCGGGTCCAGGACCTGCGCCAGGAGCTGGAACAGGTACGGCGCGAGGCGGCGGAGGCGGAGCGGAACTACGACCTCGACCGGGCCGCCGAACTGCGCTACGGCAGGACCGTCGACCTGGAACGCCGGCTCGCGGCCGAGGAAGAACAACTCGCCGCCAAGCAGGGCGAGTCCAGCCTGCTCCGGGAAGTGGTCACGGAGGACGAGATCGCCGAGATCGTGGCCGCCTGGACCGGTGTCCCCGTGGCCCGGCTCCAGGAGGGCGAGCGCGAGAAGCTGCTGCGCCTGGACGAGATACTCCAGGAGCGCGTCATCGGCCAGGACGAGGCGGTCCGGCTGGTCGCCGACGCCATCATCCGGGCCCGTTCCGGCATCCGCGATCCGCGCAGGCCCATCGGGTCGTTCATCTTCCTGGGACCGACCGGAGTGGGAAAGACCGAACTCGCCAAGACCCTCGCGGCGGCCCTCTTCGACTCCGAGGAGAACATGGTCCGCCTCGACATGAGCGAGTACCAGGAACGGCACACGGTGAGCCGGCTCGTCGGCGCGCCTCCCGGCTACGTCGGGTACGAGGAGGGTGGCCAGCTCACCGAGGCCGTGCGCCGCAAGCCGTACTCCGTCGTCCTGTTCGACGAGATCGAGAAGGCGCACGCCGACGTCTTCAACACCCTGCTCCAGATACTGGACGACGGCCGCATCACCGACGCGCAGGGCCGGACGGTCGACTTCCGCAACACGGTGATCATCATGACGTCCAACATCGGGTCGTCCCATCTGCTCGACGGAGCCACCTCCGGCGGCGAGATCAGGCCCGAGGCACGGGAACTGGTCACGGCGGAGCTGCGCGGCCACTTCCGCCCCGAGTTCCTCAACCGGGTCGACGACATCGTGCTCTTCAAGCCGCTGGGCCCCGGCCAGATCGAGCGCATCGTGGACCTCCAGTTCAACGAACTGCGCGAGCGGCTGGGGATGCGCCGGATCGGTGTCGACCTCACCCCGCGGGCCCGCGAACTCATCGCCCACCAGGGCTTCGACCCGGTCTACGGCGCCAGGCCGCTGCGCCGCTACATCTCCCACGAGGTCGAGACCCTCATCGGCCGGGCCCTGCTGCGCGGGGACGTGGAGGACGGCGAGACGATCCTGGTCGACGCGCAGAACGGCGAACTGGTCGTGACGTTCGCGGAGAGCCGGCCGCGTGAGACGGCGGGCGTCTGAGGCCGGCCTCTGAGGGCCTGCGCCCGCCCCGGCCGGGCGGGTCCGTACCGGCCCGGGCCGCCGGACGCCCGGCGGCGCCCTCGCGGGCCCGCCGCTCAGACGGCGGTCGTCACCCGGCCGGGGCGGGCGCAGGTGCTGCGTCCATCGTCCGTGCCAGCGCTTTGACCACCTCGGACGCCATCACCGCCTGACCCGATGTCGAGAAGTGGATACGGTCGGCGCTCAGCAGATCCGGCCGCGCGTTGAGCGGGTGGTCCCACATGTCGACGACGACCACGCCGTGCTCGACGGCCAGTGCCTCGGTGAGGGCGTTGAGCGTGCGCACCCGCTCGGCGAAATCCGCGAACGCCGGCACGTCGAAGGCCCTGCCGAGGGTGAACGTCGTCAGCCGCGCCCCGGTCCCCGCCGCCCGCTCGAAGACACGCCGCGCGGTGTGCTCGATGAGCCGGAAGTCCGGCCGCCGCCGGAACAGGTCGTTGGCCCCGCAGGCGATATGCAGCAGGTCCGGGGCGAACGCGACGATCTCGTCCATCTGCCCGGCCAGCGTGTCGGCCGTGGTGGCCCCGGCGGTGCCGGTGTTCAGATACACCAGGTCCGGGCGGACGCGGCGCAACGCGTCGGCGACCCGACTGCCCCACGGCAGGCTCGCGTAGCCGGGGCTCGGGTCCCCGGTCCCGGCGGCCAGGCTGTCGCCGGCCACCGCGAACCGCCGCCAGGGGGCCCCGGTGAGAAGCCCCGCGGCGCGCGCGGGGGAGAGGCAGAGGGGATCGGTCTCTTCGGTGAGGATAGGGGCCGTTGTCGTCATGACGTAAAAGTACGATCGATCGTGCGCACATTCAAGGAGTCGCGATTCCCGGAATGTCGGCGTGTCGCCGGCCGGGACGGTCGTCGGGGCAGGGGAATCCCGCTATTGGTACGGACCTTGACGGGGTTCGCTCGTGTCCCTACGGTGACGAGTCGGCTCCTGAATTCACAAGCTCGCTCCCTGTTCGTATATGAGAACCCCACAGACTCTTCGCAGGAAGGCGCTTGCGATGCGTACCCGAAGGCTGCTCCCCACTCTCCTCGCGGTCGTCACGACGGCCGGCCTGCTCTCCGTGGCCGCCGCCCCGGCGCACGCGGCGGTCATCAACGTGAAGACCGCCGCCGAACTGAAGGCGGCGCTCACCGCCGCGCGCCCCGGCGACACGATCCAGCTCGCGGACGGCAACTACACCGGAAACTTCAAGGCGCTGGTCGCCGGTACCGCCGACTCCCGCATCACGCTCGCCGGTTCGGAGAAGGCCGTGCTCAACGCGGGCGGCGGATACGTGCTGCACCTCAACGGCGCCTCGTACTGGACCGTCAAGGGCATCACCCTCACCGGCGCCCAGAAGGGGATCATGACGGACGCCGCCGACGGCGTCGTCATCGACTCGGTCGTCGTGCACGACCTGGACATGGAAGGCGTCCACTTCCGCGACACCAGCCGCGACGGAATCATCAGGAACTCCCGGATATACGACACCGGCAACGACGGCCGGGGCATGGGCGAAGGCGTCTACGTCGGCTCGGCCGGCTCCACCTCCGACAAGAGCGACAACACGCAGATCATCGGCAACACGATCGGCCCCGACGTCGGCGGCGAGGCCATCGACATCAAGGAGGGCACCACCGGAGCGAAGATCATCGGGAACACCTTCGACGGTCGTGGGCTGACCGGCGCGAACTTCGACGACTCCTGGGTCGACGTGAAGGGCAACAACACGCTCGTCGAGAACAACACCGGGAAGAACACCACCAACAACGGCTTCGAGACCCACACCCAGCAGCCGGGCTGGGGCTGCGGCACCGTCTTCCGGGGCAACAGGTCGGACCTCACCGGCGCCACCGGTGACCGGCAGCTCGCCATCAACGTCACCGCCGACACGGCCGGTTGCCGGACCACCGTCCACTCGAACAACACGGTCACCGGCGGGCGCGGCCTCACGAACATCGCCGTCACACCCTGACGGACACCGCCGTCACACCCTGACGACCGGCTCCGTCCCCGGCCGTCGCACGGCCGTCGCACGGACTCGGCGGTCGCGTGCGGCGACCGGGGACGAACCGGCCCCTGCCCCGCCCGCCTACCTGCCGGGCGGCAGATCGCACAGGTCCTCCAGAACGAACGCCCTGGCCTTCTTCTGGAGCAGCCGCTCCGCCTCCAGCTGGGTGAGCAGACCGTCGAGCACCGCCTCGTCCTGCGGCTTCTCCAGGAACTCCAGTACCGCCCGCTGGAAAGCACCCCGCAGCGTCGACGGCATGGCATCGGAGGCGTCGAGGCAGATCGCCTCCGCGCCGTCGAGTATCCGCAGCACCTCCTTCGAGGCCGGGGTCGCCCCCGCCGCACCCGGCGCCCCCGCCGCACCGGTCGGGAAGAACGGCCGCTCCTGCGGCTTCGCCGCCTCGACCCATTCGGTGCGGGCCTCCGACGAGGTGAGTTCGAGCACCAGGTCCCACGCGGCGTCACTCGGTTTGAACACCGCGGCCATGTCCCCCGCGACCTCGAACACGTTCCGGTCCGCGGGCAGTCCCTCGACGAAGTCCGAGGTCGGGGCCGGCATCACATCGGGGCCGTAGTGGCGGCGGACGAAGGCACCCTGGTGCTCGCGCGTGCAGTCGCCCGCGTTCAGCAGCCCGAACCCGCCGTCGGCCAGGCTCTCGAACGGCCTGGTGATCGCTTTCTCGGCGCTCGCCACATCGGTGGAGAGCACCGCGGCCCAGTCCAGCCACGCCCGCTTCACCCGCTTGTCGGTCCATGCCAGGGCGCCGGTGGCCCACTGTTCGTAGACGTAGCGGCCCTGCCTCTGGAGCAGCAGGTCCTCGATCCAGTCCGTGCCCGGCCAGCCCGACGTCGCGCCCGACGCCATGCCCAGACACCATCTGGCGTCCTCGGCCCCCGCCCTCTCCTCGCCCGGTCTGCTCCAGACGACGGACTTGAGATCCACCCGCACCGGCGCCCAGTAAGCCTGCTCCTCGGTGTTCCCGTGCCTGTCCGGGACGCTGATGCGTGGTGCCCAGGGCTCGATGGCCCGGCTCGTCACCTTCGGCGGCAGCGGCTGGGCGTCCCCGTCGCGCGCGTACTGGGCCAGCTCACCGGGGCCGTTGAGGATCGCCACGTCGGGCGGGGACTCCGTCCGCAGCTGCGCGACGAGAGTCTCCCTCAGCGAGCGGGTGCCCTCGTACACATAGCGCCGGCCCTTCCGGTCGCCCATCTCCTCCAGCATCTTCTTGAACGGCGTCGCCTCGCGGCCCGTCCAGGGACCGAGGACCACCAGCGTCGGTCTCTCGTCGGCCGCGCAGCCCGCCGGCACGACAGCGGCCCCGGCGAGCAGGGCGACCGCCAGCACCTGGCGCACGAATCGGTACGGAGCCCTCACGGCGTCCTCCAAAGGATCCGCAGATGCCTGCGGCCGTAGTGGAACAGGGTGAACCCCGTCGCCACCGCGCCCGCCGCCCCGACGGCCAGGGCGAGTTCGGCGGCCAGCGTCCACGCACCGGGGTGTGTACCGCGCAGACCGGTGGCCAACTCCTCGTCCAGTACCTCGATCCGGGTCGCGGCCCGTGGCGTCACGCTCACCGCGGCCAGCTCGACGCCCGCCGACGCCACCTTCCGCTGCGCGTGCTGCTGGCCGGCGGCCCCGAGCACCAGTACGCCGAGTGCCAGCACCACCGGCAGCGCGTACAGCGTCAACAGCGGGCTGCGCACCCGTAGTTGCCCCAGGACGAAGTCGATGGTGCCGACGACGGCGAAGACGAAGACCAGCACGGCGAGCAGGGCGCCCCACGCCGTCACGGCGGAGAGCGCGGTCCAGCCCGACAGCTCGGAGGCGTCCGCTCTCAACTCCCCTTCAAGGGCCCTGATACGGTTGAGGACGGCCGTGGGGTCGGACGACTCGGACGGTGCGCCGAGCAGACTCGCGGCGTAGTCCAGTCCCGCCGTGCGCAGCACCTTGCTGTCGTGGTGGCTGTCGGCCCAGCCGATCCAGTCGTCGTAGGCCACCACCAGCCCCGACACGACACGGACCTCCTGCTCCTGTTCGGCGCGCAGCGCCTTCGTCTGGGCCGTGTTGTTGAGGCTCTGCGACCCCTCGGTCAGCAGGGACGGGTACGTCTCCCCGAGCCCGACGAGATCGGTCTGGAGCAGGGGTTCGCCCTCGTCCCCGCCGAGCCGCAGCGTCGCCTCCTGGTGCGCCAGTTCCAACGACGTTCTCGCGTGGGCCAGTTCGACCATGGCGGGGGCGTAACGCTCGCGCAGCCGCTCCGTACGGCCGTCGAGATCCAGATACGCCGTCCCGGCGAGTGCCAGGACGGCCAGGGCGAGCGCCGGGAGCAGCAGCATGCGACTGAACAGGAACGGAGCCGTGTGCCGCCGCCGGCCGGTGGGCGTACGGCCCGATGACCGGCGCCACATCGGCAGCCACACCGACCGCCACAGGGCGGCCCCGGCCGATCCGGCCGCCGCCTGCGTGGACCGGAGCCGCGAACCCGCGGAGGGGCGGCCGGCCATCAGCGCTCCCCGGTGAAGGCGTTCCAGCGGTCGTCCGTGCGGCCCCCGTCGTCCGGAGTCCGCGACGCGTCCGTCGTCCGGCCGCCCAGCAGGGCCCGCAGCCGGCCGGGCCGCCAGCCGCGCAGCCTGCCCTGGCGCCGCTCACCCCTGCTGTGGCTGAACGCGAACGGCCGGGTCCGGTAGGCGTTGTCCAGCAGGGCCCTCTCCAGGGCGGTGTGTTCACGCAGCGCGGTGCGCGGCACCTGCTCGGAGAGCCGTTCGTAACCGACGCCGAGCTGTTCGCGCAGATCGTGTTCCGTCAGGGGGATCGGGATCTCCTTGTCCAGGGACTCCCGCAGCGCCCGCAGCGGGTCGGACTCCGGGGCCGTCGTGACCAGCCTGAGCAGCAGCTCCAACAGGTCGGTGCGCAGACGCTCCTGGGCGTGACGGTCCGTCAGTCCCTCGTACCGGGCCAGCCGGTGGAGCGCCACGCACGCCTGCTTCGCGGCGGCCACACTCGGCGGGCCCCCCTCGGCCGACAGATCCGCGTGAATACGCACCATGCCGGTGCGGGCGGCGGTGCGGTGCCGTGAGTCGGGCGGTACGGCTTCGAGCCGGGCGAGCGCCGGTCCGCTGTCACCGTCGGCCAGATGGATACGGGCCAGTCCGAACGCGGCGCTGCCGAGCGCGTGGTTGCGTTTCCACACCGCTCCGTAGAAGACCATCGCCTCCTCAGGCCGGTCGAGGATCTCGTAGCAGTACCCGAGGGCGAGCTTGGGCGCGTACTCGCCGGGAATCGACGCGTAGACCCCGTCGAAGGACACGAGCGCCGACTCCACGTCGCCCGCGGTGAGCTGGAGCAGTCCCCGGTGCCAGCGCAGCCGCCAGTCGTACTCCGCCAGTGAGCCGACGGCGGCCTCGGCCCGTCTCAGCTCGGCGGCGGCGGACGCCAATCCCGCGTCCGCGCCGGCCGGCTGGTAGCGGGCGGCCTCCAGATGGAGACGGCAGCGCAGGAGGGCCAGCTCGGGGGAGAGCTGCCAGTCCGCGCTGAGCTGGAGCAGACCGGCCGGATCGTCGTACGACGTGCGCTGCAACTCCTTCCAGTTGGGATCCTGGCGGCTCGGCCGCGGAACGGGCAGCCCCACGGCCACCTCGGCGGGCAGCGGTGGCCGTATCGTCAGCGGGCGCTTGTGGTTGCCTCCGCGCCGCCACTGTTCGAGCGGCGGGGCCTTGCCGAGTTCGCCGTCGAGAGCGGTGGGCGCGGCCGAGAACAGCGGCGACGGCTCGAACGTCTCCTCACCGAGGCGCAGCGACCGCAGCTCCCGCAGCACCCCGTGGAGCTGCACGGCCATCTCCCGCGCGTCGGCGAACCGGTCCTCGGGGCGCGGGGCCTGCGCCCGGTTGAGGACGCGCTGGAGTGAGGTCGTGCCGAGGTCGACGGGGTGGGCCGGGACCCGGTCCAGAAGCTCCTGGAGGACGGCTCCGACCGCGAACAGATCGGCCGCGACCGTCACTTCGGTGGAGGCACCGAGTTCCGGCGCCCGGTAGGTGACCGGCCCCGGGTGCCCGATCTTCCGTACGCCCGCGACGTCGATGAGCTTGATGCCGTTGCCGCAGTGCATCACGTTGGTGAGGGAGAGGTCGCCGTAGACGAAGCCCTCCTCGTCGTGCAGATAGCTGAGCGCGTCCAGGATCCGCAGGCCGTAGGCGGCGATGAACTCGTGCACACGGTAGCCGTCGAAGGGTGCCTCGTCCCGCGCGATCTGCTCGGCGACCCACTGGAGCGGCGCCCCGTCGGCGAACTCCATCACGATGAACCGGGCGTTGTTGGCGGGGTGTTCCGGCTGGTCGGGCCGGCCGGGATGCCGGGCGTGGTTGAACACCTTGATGATGGAGGGGTGGTTGAGACTGACCAGCCGCAGCAGTTCGAGTCGGGAGGTCTGCCGGTCGGTCGCGTCGCCGGGGTCCCGCGCGCCCTTCAGGGCCACCGGGCGGTTCTCCAGCATCAGGTCGCGGGCGAGGTAGACCTGCCCGAAGCTGCCCTCGCCGAGCAGCCCGACGACCTTGTACTGCTGGTGCAGTTCCTGGCCGCTCACGAGGCCGGACTCCCACTCCTTCGGCGGCTCCGCCTCGGGCTCGACGAACGTGTCGGGGTCCTCGACGGTGATGTGCGGCAGATCGGTGAGGCCGTCACCGGGCGGACTCACCACGTACTCGCCCGGCGCGTAGGGGCGGTCGAGGAGCCGTACGGCGGATCCGGTCCGCTGGATGGCGTCCTCGACGTCGATGTCGAGCAGGAACAGCGCGTGGGTGAGGGCGGCGGTCTTGCGCGGGACCCCGCCGTCCGTGCGCAGACCGGCGAGCCGGGCGACCAGCCGGGCATGGACCGGCCGGGGCGCGCCGGTGATGCGCCGGACACCGGGATGTGCGTTGAGCCTGCGGAATCTTCGCTCCAGCTCGGCGAGCACGTCGAGCCGCCCGGTGACGGCCGTCGTACGGCGCTCGGCCCAGCCGTCGTCGAGCAGCGTGTCCACGACCTGTCCGAGCGACGGGGACGACGCGTCACGGAAGACGAGCAGCAACCGGGTGTGGCCGCTCGCCCGTAACGCCCTGAGGAGGGGTATCGCCGCCTCGCCCGTCGGGGCCGTCCGGTCGACCGAGAGGAACGCGGCGGCGACCGGCGGGCCGTCCCCGGCGATCCGGGCCAGCGCGAGGTCCTGGTCCTCGGGTCCGTGGTGCGGGCCTGGGCTCTCCGACCCGGCGGGTCCGGCCGGACCGGGCGGATCGACGGGGCCCGCGAGTCCCATGCGTTCGGCGGTGAGCGCGATGAGCTGCCCCGCCGTCAGCCCCGTCGTGTCCACGGCGATGTCGATCGACCCCGCGGGCGGTCCGGCGGCGCTCCTCGTGCCCGCCGGCCGCGGATTGCGCTCACGGTCGGCGAGGTTGAGGGTGGCGTGGATCGCCGACATGTCGTCGTGACGGTCGTCGCGGGCGAAGATCACCTCCACGGGCTCCGTGGCCGCGCGCCTGCCGGCCGCCGGGTCGGCCCCGGACACCGGATCCGAGACCGGGGCCGCGGCGGACTTGGACGCCCCCGCCCCCGTCGCCGGGACCGAGTCGATGAGCCAGTGGGTCACCTTGCGGCGCAGCCCGAGAGCCCGAGTCGAACCGCTTCCGGGCGGATCGCGCGGGATGGTGGGCGACACGGCGGGAGGCCCCGTCACCCGCAACTCCGTCAGATGGCGCAGGATCGTGTCGGTCGGGATCATGTACGCGTGGCTGACCGCGACCGGATAGCGCTCGGTCCCGAACTGATGGACCAGGATGCCCAGAACCTCGCCCGATTCGGCGACCACACCACTGCCGCTGTACCCGTGGCGCACCGCGTACGACCCGCCGTCCGGGTCGAGCTGGACCCACTCGGGATAGCGCGCCGGACCGCCGAGCCCCATGAGGCGGGCGTCGATGTGCTCGCCGCCGGGCAGCCGGTCCGTGTATCCGACCGAGTGCACCGGTGTACCGCGGGCGGGGATACGGCGGTGCAGTACGGCGGTGGCCACCGGTGGTTCGGCGGCCAGCCGCAGCAGCGCGATGTCACCGCTGAACCGTGAGGTGGGCGGCGCGAGCCGCTCGGACAGCACCTCGGCGCGCAGGCGCAGGGGCGGGTCGGAGGGCGCGCCGGGGAACTCCGCGTACAGCGTCTCGACCGGCCGGAGCGGATCGCGGCTCCGGCCGCCGGACTCCCACGCGCCGTCCGTCCTGCGGCGCGGTTTGGCCAGCACCACATGGGCGCAGGTGAGCACCAGTCCGCCCGGCAGCAGCACGCCCGCGCCGAGCGGCGGCGCCGCGCCGGTCTCGTCCTCGGTCAGGCGGACGCGCCAAGCGCCCTCCTGCGAGCCGGAGTTGGAAGTGGCTTCGGGCTCCCTCATACTGCACAACAATAACCACGGGGGGTGACAACGGGCCCCCGCTGTGTAACGGGAGGGGCGGCATGGGCGCGGGTGACGGACGTCGCGGACGGGGCGGGCACGGCGGTGCGGAGACCGCCGGTCTCGCCGAGGTGATCGGCCGGATCCGCGAGGAGCTGGAAGAGGCGCAGCGCGACGGCCGGGAGAGCAGGCTCCAGTTCCGGGTGGAGCGCGTGCACGTCGAATTCGCCGTGCAGGTGCGGCGCGAGGGAACCGGCAAGGCGGGGCTGAACATCGGGGTCGTCACGGCCGAGGCGGGCGGGACGGCGGCGAGTGAGAACCTGCACCGCATCGAGATCGAGCTGATGCCCCACGACCGGGACGAGCGACCGGAGGGCCCGGGGATCAGCATCGGCGGCCAGAGGTAGCGCCCGGTGTCCCGCCGATGGGTGTCGTACGGGCCGGGAGCGCGTACGACACCCGCCGGTGGCACCGGCCGGGAGGTCAGCCGACCGTGTCCGGCTGCGACATCAGGGCCGGCGTCGGCAGGATCACTTCCCGTTCGATGTGCTCGCCGTCCTGACCGCCCACCGTCCAGGTCCCGAGGCTGATCTCGGCGGTGATGCCGGGGCCGAAGCCCGCGATCACCCCCCGGGCGCCGTGCTCGGCGCCGCCGTCCTCGAAGAAGCGGTCCAGCGCGTCGAAGATGACGCCGCTGGCGATGTTGCCGCGCTCGGTGAGGGTCGCCCTGCTGTAGCGGAACATCTCCGCCGGGACGTCGAGGTAGTGGCAGAGGTCGTCCAGGATCCTCGGCCCTCCGGCGTGCACGATGTAGAAGTCGAGTCCGGAGACGTCCCAGTCGTGCGGCTCGGCCATCTCCCGCATGGCGGGCGCGAGTACGGACATGGTGCCCGGCACGCGCTTGTCGAGCATGAAGTGGAAGCCGGTGTCACGGACCGCGTAGGAGATCCAGTCCTCCGTGTCGGGCACCAGATGGGACCCGTTGCGCTCCAGCTGTACGCCGGTGCCGCCCCGGCCCCGGACCACCGCGGCGGCCACCGCGTCCCCGAAGAGGCCGTTGGAGAGCAGATTGCCCACCGCGAGGTCCGTCGGCTGGTAGCACAGTGAGCAGAACTCACAGGCGACGATCAGCACGTTCGACTCCGGGTACGCGGAGCAGAAGTCGTGCGCGCGATTGATGGCCGCGCCGCCCGCGGCGCACCCCAGCTGGGCGATCGGCAGCTGGCGGGTGTTCGTTCCGAAGCCCATGGTGTTGATGAGCCACGCGGTCATCGAGGGCATCATGAAGCCCGTGCACGACACGTAGACGATCATGTCGATGTCCCGCGGCGTCAGTTCGGCGTGGGCCAGTGCCCGCTCCGCGACCTCGGGCACCCTGGCCTTCGCCTCCGCCTCGTAGGCGTCGTTCCGGGCGGTGAAGCCGGGATGGCGGAGGGTCTCCTCGATGGGCCGCACCAGCCGTCTGGTGCGGACGCCCGTGTTGCTGATCAGCCGCACGGCGAGGTCGAGTTGAGGGTGATCGGGATGGAGCGTCCGCGCCAGCTCCACGGTCTGTTCCATGGTGATGACGTGGTCGGGGACGGCGATGGCGGGCCTGCACAGAGTTGCCATGATCAGCTCCTTACCAGGTGACCGGCAGGGCGAGCGGGTATCGCCAGATCGAGACGGTGTTCCACCGCACCTCCTCCGCCGGTACGGCCAGACGAAGGTCGGGGAAGCGGGTGAGCAGTGTGCCGATGGAGACCTGGAGCACCATGCGTGCCAGATGGGCGCCCAGACAGTGGTGGCTGCCCCACCCGAACGTCATGTGCGGGGCGGGATCCTCGCGGTGGAAGTCGAGCTCGTCCGGCCGCGCGTAGGCGAGTTCGTCGCGGTTGGCGGTCAGGTAGGACACGTGGACCGTGTCGCCCGCCTTGATCACGACACCGTCGAACTCGACGTCCTCCAGGGCCACGCGGGGGATGCCGACGCCCTGGCGGAAGGGGATGTGGCGCAGCAGTTCCTCAAGGGCCTGCGGCAGCAGTTCGGGGCGGGCGCGCAGCTCGGACGCCAACTCGGGCCGGGTGAGCAGCGTGTAGACGATGTTGCTGATGTTGTACGTCGTGGTGTCGTGGCCGGTGATCACCAGGAGCATGGCCAGCACCGTCAACTCGTCCTTCTCGAGCATCTCGTCACCGATGCGCGCCGTCGCGAGGGCGCTGATCAGGTCCTCGCCGGGGGCGCGCCGCCGCTCCGCGGTCAGCTCGGAGAAGTAGGCCCGCAGCCACGCCTTCGCCTCGACGGCCGAGTTCCGGTCCGCGGCGTTCATGGACATCATCTCCATGGCGCGCTGCCGCAGTTGGGGTCGGTCCGCCTTCGGGACGTCCAGCAGCTCGCAGATGGTCAGCAGCGGCAGCCGGTCCGCGAGGTGGTCCGCGATGTCGGCCGGCGGGCCGCTCTCGGCCATGGCGTCCAGCAGTTCGTCCACGGCCCGCTGTGTCCATGGGCGCAGGGCCTCCACCTGTGGGGTGGTGAACGCCTTGTTGATCAGTCTGCGCACCCGGTTGAGCGCGGGCGGGTCCATGAGGTTGATCGACTCGGACTGGGCGATGGGCGCCGGGGTGATCCGGGGGAAGTCCCGCCCGACCAGGGCGGCTCGGCTGAAGCGGCGGTCCGAGGTGACGGTCTTCACGTCCTCGTACCGGGTGACCAGCCAGCACTCGCCCTCCCCGTACGGCATGCGTACGCGGGTGACGGGTGCCTCGGTCCGCATCCGGGTCATGAAGGGGTCGGGTTCCAGGGCGTCGTCGTGACGGAAGGGGCAGGTCTGTACTGAGTCAACGCCGGTCATCACAGCACTCCCACAGCGAAGATGGTCACTAACGGTGACGTTGGGCAACCTTGAGTTCATTCCGCACCCCGGGAGCCGCCATGCGCGGAAAATGCCAAGCTCACCTGTACGGGTAACTGGTGGCCCGGGGCACATGTCGCCGTCGCCGTGGGGCCGCCTCGCGGGGGAGGCGCCCCCACGTTCGGCCATATGCTTACGGCGCCTTTATGGCGCGCGAAGTCTCGCCGGGCGCGGCGGAAGTGCCGCCGAACGCGCCGGAGCGCGGTGCCCCGGCGCCGGCCTGCCCACGCGCTCGCTCGTTCCGGTGGCGCGGCGGGCGATCACGGTTCGGCAGGGCCCGCCGGCGCGAGAACCCTGGTGGCGGGGCGTGCCGGACGCCCTGGAGGTGAGGATCGCGGCATGACGCGTACCGCCCACCGTGCCGTCGGCGCCGCGGTCGGGCATCCGTCAGCGGACGTCGACGAAGTCGCCCGTCGCCTTCTGCGGAGCGGTGGTGTTCGTGCCGGCGAAGTTCCACCGCCAGTAACCGTCGGTAGCGGCCTTGACGGTCGTACGGAGGTCGCCGGTCCCGTCGGTCCTGAGGGTCTTGACGGTGGCGTAGGTGTCGCTGTTCTTCGGACGGAACTGGAGCGCCACCGGCTGCCCGGTGTAACCGGCGTAGCGGTAGGAGTCCCAGTTCGCGCGGGTCAGTTTGCCGGTGACCGTGATGGTCCGCCCCTTGGCGACCGGTTCGGGCGCGGCGTTCACGGTGAGCCTGGCGGCGCGCTGGAGCCGGAAGGTACCGGCGTGCCTCGTGTAGAGGGAGTCGCCCGTGGTGGTCTCCACCAGCGTGTCCACGTACCAGACACCCGCGTTGGCGTTGCCGAGATCGAAACCCTCCTGGTACGGGTCACGGCGCGGATCCACGGTGAAGCCGGTGGTGCAGGCGGTGGGGCTCTCGCAGAAGGTGTCGGTCGTGTAGAAGCCGACGCTCGGCCCCAGCAGGTCGACGTCCGCGAAGTGGAGCCCGGGGGCGGGGCTCCCGTGGACGGTGACGGTGAAGGAGTTGCGCTCGGTCGTGCCGACGACCACGTCCTTCCCGCCGTTGACGGTGACGCCCGTGACCACGGGGTCCGCGGAGACGGTGGAGGCGGAGGAGGGGGAAGGGATGTTGTCGGCGAGTGCGTTCGGTGCGGTGAGCCCGCCCACCGCCGCGGCGAGGGTCAGGGCGACAACGGCTTTTCTGGTCATATCAGGTACGACCACCGAAACCGGCAAAGGTTGCGGACGCCCCGGCCGCTTCGCTCGCACACCTGCCCGAGACGGCCAACGTATCCGTCCCCCGGGGGAGATGGGCCCCCGGGGCGGATGACGGTGTCACCCGCCGGACGCTCTATCGTGTCCGCCATGTCCACCCCTGAACTGATCCGCATCGTCTCCCGCGACTCGCCGATGGCGCTCGCCCAGGTGGAGCGTGTGCGCACCGAACTCACCGCGCTCCACCCCGGCATCGTGACCGAGGTCGTCCCGGTCAAGACGACCGGCGACAAGTGGATGGGCGACCTCTCCCTGGTGGAAGGGAAGGGTGCCTTCACCAAGGAGGTCGACGCCGCGCTCATCGCCGGGCGGGCCGACCTCGCGGTGCACTGCGTCAAGGACGTGCCCGCGGACCGGCCGCTGCCCGCCGGGACGGTCTTCGCCGCCTTCCTCAAGCGCGACGACATCCGCGACGCCCTCATCCACCCCGGCGGACGCACCCTCGACGAGCTGCCCGCGGGCACCCGGGTCGGCACGTCGTCGGTCCGGCGCGTCGCCCAGCTCGCCGCCTCCCATCCGCAGCTCATCTGCGTACCGATGCGGGGGAACGCCAACCGCCGGCTGGAGAAGCTCGCCGCGGGCGAGGCCGACGCGCTGCTGCTGGCCGCGGCCGGCCTCGAACGCATCGGACGCGGCGACGTCATCAGCGAGATCCTGCCGGTGGACCTCATGTGCCCGCCCATCGGAGCCGGGATCCTCGCGCTCCAGTGCCGCGAGGACGACACCGACACCATCGACGCGGTCTCCGCGCTCGGCGACCGGGACACCTACAGGGAAGCCTCCGCCGAGCGGATGTTCCTGCACGTTCTCCAGGGCCACTGCAACAGCCCGATCGCCGGATTCGCGCACGCCGAGCGCAGCGGTGGGCTCTCCCTGCGCGCGAGGGTCTTCACCCCGGACGGCAAGACGGTCCTCAACGCGCACGAATGGGCCGGCCCGCTCGACCCCGCCACCCTGGGCACGTCGGTCGCCGTGGCCCTGCTGCGCCAGGGAGCGCGCGAGCTGATCGACTCCATCGCGCACTGAGGCCCGCGACGGGCCCAGGGTCCTGCCCCGGCCCGCCGGCCCCCGGCCCCGCCCCGGGCCGCGTCCGGCACAGTTGACACAGCCGTCACACACCGGCGGAATGCGGGACCTGCGGGCGCTCGTTTCCGCCGACATGACAGTGGGAGTAGCACTCAACGCGACGGAATCCGACAACCAGATCGACGCCACCGTGCGGCTCGCGGGGGAGGCCGCGGCGGCGGGACTGCGGTCGGCCTGGTTCGGACAGACCTTCGGCGCCGACTCGCCGCAGCTCGCGGCCGTCGTGGGCCGGGAGGTACCTGACCTCCAGGTCGGCACGTCCGCCGTCCCCGTCTTCGGACGGCACCCGCTCACCGTGGCGAGCCAGGCCCTGACCGCGCAGGCGGCCACCCACGGCCGCTACCACCTCGGTCTCGCACTCGGCACCAGACTCCTCACCGAGGGCGGCTACGGCATCCCGTTCGAACGGCCCGTCGCCCGGCTGCGTGAATTCCTCACCGCCCTGCGGCAGTTGACCGAGACCGGCACCGCCGACTTCGACGGCGAACTGCTCACCGCGCACACCCCCGTCCCCGCCCGCGTGCCGGGAGCCGACGCCGGCGTGCCGCTGCTCGTCGCCGCGATGGGACCGCGGGCGCTCGCTGCCAGCGGTGAGCTGGCCGACGGGATCCTGCCCTATCTCGCCGGACCCCGCGCCCTGGCCGAGCACATCGTCCCGGCCGTCACCAGGGCGGCGGAGGCGGCGGGCCGCCCCGCGCCCCGGATCGTGGCACTCGTGCACGGCGTGGTCACCGACGACGTCGACGCGGTCCGGGCGCGGGCCACCGACGCGCTCGCGTTCTACGAGCAGATCCCGTCCTACGCCCGGGTCATCGAACTCTCCGGCGGCACCCGCGCCGTCGACGTCGCCGTGATCGGCGACGAGCGGACGCTCTCCGCCGAGGTGCGGCGCTACCGGGACGCCGGGGCGACGGAAGTCGTGTTCGCCGGCACGGAGATCGCCGGGGACGCCGACCGGCGCCGCACCTGGGATCTCCTCGGCGCGCTCGCCGGCTGACCGCGGCCCCACCCTCCCCAGTAGTGACAACGCCCCTGGTCAGGCCCCTTCCCGCGGCTCGGGCAGGGGCGTTGTCAGTGGTGGGCGGCAAGATGAGACGCATGACGACACCCGCAGCCGTTCTTGTCGACGCAGCCGCCTACGCCACCGCGGTGGAGACCGCGACGAAGGCCGCCGCCGCCTACTACGCGACGGGCGAGAGCGCCCTCGACGACGACGCCTACGACCGCATGGTGCGGGGCATAGCCGCCTACGAGGAAGCCCATCCGGACGAGATCGCGGCCGACTCGCCCGTCGGGAAGGTCGCGGGCGGCACGGTGGTCGGGGACGTGCCGCACACGGTCCCGATGCTGTCCCTGGACAACGTCTTCGGCGCGGACGAGTTCACCACCTGGGCCGCGTCCGTCGAGCGGCGGATCGGGCGGCCGGTCGAGCACTGGAGCGTCGAGCCGAAGCTGGACGGCCTGGCGGTCGCCGCCCGGTACGAGACCGGCCGGCTGGCCCGGCTGATCACGCGCGGGGACGGACTGGCGGGCGAGGATGTCTCCCACGCGATCGGGATGATCGCGGGCCTGCCGGACCGGCTCGCCGAGCCGGTCACGCTCGAAGTGCGGGGCGAAGTCCTCATGACCACCGAGCAGTTCGAGCGGGCCAACACGCTCCGTACGAGCCACGGCGGGACCCCGTTCGCCAACCCGCGCAGCGCCGCCGCCGGCAGCGTCCGGGCCAAGGACCGTCCGTACCAGGTGGAGATGACGTTCTTCGCGTACGCGGCGCTGCCCCTCGGGGAATCCGCTGACGAACTGACCGTCTCCCTCACCGGACTCCCGCACAGCGAGGTGCTCGCGCTCGTGGCGGGCCTCGGTGTCCTCACGACGGCGGGTACGACGGTTCCGCCCCGGACGGTGACCGACACCGACGCCGTGCGCGTGCGGGTCGAGGAGATCGGGGCGCTCCGCGCGGAGCTGCCGTTCGGCATCGACGGCATCGTCGTCAAGGCCGACGCGGCGGCCGACCAACTGGCGGCCGGATCGGGCTCCCGCGCGCCCCGCTGGGCCATCGCCTGGAAGCTTCCGGCCGTCGAGAAGGTGACGCGGCTCCTGGACGTGGAGTGGAACGTCGGCCGTACGGGCACCATCGCGCCCCGCGCCGTCCTGGACCCGGTCGAGATAGACGGGTCGACCGTCACGTACGCCACCCTCCACAACCCGAACGACATCACCCGCCGTGACCTGCGGATCGGCGACCACGTGATGGTGTACAAGGCGGGCGACATCATCCCCCGCGTCGAGGCGCCCGTGGCGCATCTGCGCACCGGGGACGAGAAGGCGATCGTCTTCCCCGAGGTGTGCCCGCAGTGCGGTTCCGGTATCGACACCTCGGAGCAGCGCTGGCGCTGTGTGCGCGGCCGCGACTGCCGTGTCGTGGCGTCCATCTCGTACGCCGCGGGACGCGACCAGTTCGACATCGAGGGCCTGGGCGCGACCCGCGTCGTCCAGCTCGTCGACTCGGGGCTCGTCGCGGACATCGGCGACCTGTTCACCCTCACCCGCGAGCAGGTCCTCGGCCTCGACCGGATGGGGGAGACCAGCACGGACAACCTCCTGGCCGCGATCGAACGGGCCAAGGGGCAGCCGCTGTCCCGTGTGCTCGCCGCCCTCGGCGTGCGCGGCACCGGACGCTCCATGTCCCGCCGGATCGCACGCCACTTCGCGACCATGGAGCTGCTGTGCGCCGCCGACGCGGAGGCGATCCAGCGCGTCGACGGGATCGGCGTCGAGAAGGCCCCGACGATCGTGGCGGAACTGGCCGGACTGGCCGACCTCATAGCGAAGCTGCGCGCCGCCGGGGTCAACATGACCGAGCCCGGAGCCACGCCGCCGTCCGACGACCCGGCATCCTCCGAGGACGGCGAACCTGGCGCGGACGCCGGTCCGTTGGGAGGGATGACCGTGGTGGTCACGGGCGCCATGACGGGACCGCTGGAGAAGCTCTCCCGCAACCAGATGAACGAACTGATCGAGCGCGCGGGAGGCAAGTCGTCCTCCAGCGTCTCCGGGCGCACCTCGCTCCTGGTCGCGGGGGAGAACGCGGGATCCAAGCGGGAGAAGGCGGAGAAGCTCGGCACGCGTGTGATGACGCCCGACGAGTTCGCCGAGCTGATCGCCCCGCTGCTCACCGACGACGCCGACGCGGCCGGCGTGTCACTCCCGTCGGGCGATTGACGGGCCGCGCCCCGTCGCCTGCCCCCCCGGCACCGGGGGGCAGGCCGTCCAGACACGGCCTAGGGTCGGGCGCCGGGACGGACGTACGTCACGTCGAAGTCGGTCAGCCAGACCTCGCCGTCGTCCGAGCGTTCCCAGCCGCCCCTGATCGTCGCGCCATCCGTGTCGAACGTGCCCGTGAACCGCTGGTGGAAGCCGGGTGCCGCCCGCCACTGCCTCCACACGCCGTCGGTCAGGCTCGTGCGGTAGACACGCGCGACCCCCCGCCCGTCGGTGTACAGCGTCGTGAACTCGTCGGCCGTGTCGTCGTAACCGGTCACGGTCGTCGTGGGGAAGGGCGCGTGCCCCTCCCACTCCGGCGGGAGCACCGTCCCGGGCCCGGTGTCCGCGCGCTGGGCGAGCAGGGTCCCGCCCTCCAGCCAGACGAACTCGGCGCGGACCGGGCCCGCGCGGTGCCCGGCGGCCCACATGTCCCACTCGCCCACGAGCCCGTCCAGTCGGCGCAGCGCGGCGTGGGGTGTCGGTCGACGCAAGGGATTCTCCTCTTCACCGTGCGGGGGAGTGCTCTCCCCCTGTCGGTAGTGACGGAGTGGAGACCCCGGAGTCATCCCGAACTCATCGGCCCGCCTCACGGTAGGCGAGCCCGGAGGCGTTGGGGGTCGCGCCGTTGTAGAGCCCGGTCCGGCTGGTCTCGGTGGACAGGGTGAACCAGGAGTAGCGCTCCACGTACGACTGGCTCTCCAGCATCGCCGTCGACGAGCGGATGAAATCGATCTGCTGCTGCTCGCTGGGGTAGCGGGGTGTGCCGCCGGAGAAGTCGATCAGGGCGTACTCGGTCAGCCAGATCGGCTTGCCGTAGCGGTCGTGGACGGCCTGGAGATAGCCGCGCAGCTGCTCGGCGGCGGCCGGGCCGAAGTCGCCGCCGTACCAGTGCAGCGGGATGAAGTCGACGCGGTAGCCGCGCGCCGCGGCCCCCGACATGAAGCGGTCCAGCCAGCCGCCCGGGGTGTCGCCGCCGTAGGCGACGGAGGGCGCGCCGAGCCGCAGGCCGGTCGACTGGAGGCGCGGCCACAGGTCAAGGGCCTGTTCGACCGTCATGTCGGCCTGTGCGGCCATGTCGGGTTCGTTGAAGCCGAGGAGCTGGGTGCCCTGCTCCTTGGCGCGGGCCAGTTCGGCGTCGGTGACCGAACCGGCACCCCAGATCATCGGTACGAACTCGGTGCCCGCCGGTTCGGCGACGCTGCCCGGACCGGTCGCCCAGCTGTAGTACCAGGAGGCGCCCAGGTCGGCGAGTGCCTCCGAGGCGCCCGCGACGGAGTTCACGCTCACGCCCTGGCGCGAGGACGCGGCGTCCTCGCCGTGCGCCGCCGGTCCGGAGAAGAAAGCGCACAGCAGGGCCAGCAGCGGCGCGAGGACCAGCAGGGGCCGGCGGAGGGGAGACGGCGCGGGAGAGGGGACAGAGGAAGCAGAGGATCCGCTCACGGGGCTTGCTCCAACGGTGTGTGGGGGAGTGGGGACTCGGCGGGCCCCGGACATCAGTGGAAGGTGACCGTGAAGCCGCTGCACGCCCGGCACTGGCGCATCACCTGGTTGCCCGGGACCGTGTCCTGCTTCGACCAGGCGTAGGCCTTGGGGCAGTGGGCGTTGACGGCTCTGCTGTAGTCGGTCTGCGCGTCACGGTTGGGATTGACGCAGAGCATCGGCGCGCCCGTGACGGGGTCGGACGTCAGGTTCTCGGGCGGGCAGTGGGAGAGGAGCTCGTTCGAGCAGCCCATCTCCTCGCATTCGCCGCCGTTCGGCGGTGGCGCGACACCGAGTGGGGTGATGGTCACCGGCAGCGAGACCGCGTTGACGTAACTGACGTTGTACCAGGGCGCCAGCCCGTCCGAGGGGTCGAAGTTGAACTCGGCGAGGCTCGCGGGCTGTTCGCCCGTGCTGCACCGGTCGGCGTACGGCCCGCAGTCGGCGACCCGGCAGTGGAACGTGCTGCCCGGCTCGCCGGAGCAGCCCTGGCGTGCGAAGAACTTGCCGCGCCAGTGACCGGGCGCGGAGTTCTCCGGAACGGTGATGGTGGCCGACTGCCCGTCGTCGAGGACGGGCAGGCCGGTGAGTACCGCCGATCCGTCGGCGTTGACCGTACTGCCGATCCACACGCGCTGACCGGACTGGTTGACGAAGGTGACGGTGCGCTCCGCGGCGGCGGCCGCCTGGGCCCCGGGGCCGGCGGCTCCGGCCAGCACACAGGCGAGAGCGAGGAGGAGAGCGGACAGTGCGGAACGGACGACTGACGCCGGGCGAGCGCCTGACCCGGACCGAGTACCGGAAGATGACGAACGGACACCCATGTGGATCGCCTCTCGTGGGGGAGTGACACGGAGAGCGGCAATCATGAACATGCCATGTTGTGCGGGTGGTCAGCCTACGACACGGAGTGACGGCGTGTCATCGCCCCGCGTCCGGGGGCTCGCCGCCGCGCGTCGTGCGATAGCTGTACACCAACAGGGCCACAAGGAGCAGACTCGACAGAATCAGCCCCGCACCCGTGGGCCAGCCACCGAAGGGCAGTTCGGGCATCAGGCCCCAGAACAGCCCGGCCGTCAGCAGGGCCGCCGCGGTGAGGGCGGCTCCGGTGATCCGGAGCGCGGAGGAGACGCTCTCCCTGGCCGCCCGCATCGCACGCTCCCTCACCGGGTCGACATAGCGGGCCACGGCGGGGAACTGATCGGAGATGACCAGCAGCCCGGCGAGTACGAGCAGCAGGCCGGGTCCGGGCAGGACGAGCAGTGCGATACCGATGAGCAGCAGCGCCACTCCCGCCACGAGCGCGAACCCCCGGCGCAGATGGGTCCGTCCGCGCACCTCACTCACCTCTCTGGTCTCACCGGACGGGACAGGAGCGGCCCGGACCCGCTCCTGCGGGACCGCGGTCCCGGTGCGGTCCCCGTGCGGTCCCGGTGCGCCGCCCTACGCCTGGCCCGTCTCGAAGCGGCTGATACGGCCGTCCGTAACCGTGAAGGCCCAGCGCGTCCGCATCGTGCCGTACGTCGCGTTGGTGAACGCCGCCGTCAGCTCGCGCCCCCCGTCGGAGGCCGACTGGACCTCCATCCGGCCGCCGGCGGAGAAGATCTCCTTGTCCACCCAGGCCGCGAGGTCGCGTTCGCTGCCGTCGTCGGACATCGTGGCGTCCGGCGCCAGGAGGGCGAAGAAGGCGTCCCGGTCGCCCCCGTTGATCGCCGAGATGAACGCGGCGACCGCCGGGTCCTCGGGGATGGCGCTCATGGTGGTCCTCCTTGTGGTCGGCCGGTGCCCGGTGAGTTGGCGGACGGCCGGGCGGGTCGCGGTCCGTGCGCGGACACGACGGACGGGTGCGACGGGCCGGCGCCACGGGCAGTGCCATCATCACGCCTGCCGCGCCACCGCGCAGCCCGGCGGAACCGGCCCGTGCGGGGAGGGTGTACAGCCAACTTCCAACGATGTAAAAGATGCCTACGGGCCGCACCAACACCGTCCTCGCCCGTATGACCGAGGAGGGCAATCGACCATGCACGCCTCGTACGTCCCGGACGCCCCGGCGCCGCGCCCCACCCCCACCCCCACAGCCGCCCGGCGGGACCCGGCGGGCCCCCGCCGCGCACCGGGCCGCCCGACCGCCTGGCTCGGCGCGCTCCTGCTGCTCTGCGCGAGCCTGGTGGTGGCCGGCGGCCCCGCCGAGGCGAAGGCCGCGGCCTGGCAGCCCAAACCGTCACCCATGACCACCCCGTGGACCGATCAGGTCCCGGTCGACAATCCGCTGCCGGAGTACCCGCGCCCCCAGCTCACCCGCCCCGACTGGCTCAACCTCAACGGCATCTGGGACTTCGCGGTCACCGGGGCGGGCGCCGGACAGCCCGCCGCCTTCCCCGAGCAGATCAGGGTCCCGTTCGTCGCGGAGTCGGCCCTCTCCGGCATCCAGCGAAGAATCACCCAGAACGACAAGCTCTGGTACAAGCGGAACTTCACCGTGCCGGCGAACTGGGACGGCCGCCGCGTCCAGCTCAACTTCGGCGCGAGCGACTGGCAGACCACGGTCTGGGTCAACGGCCGGCAGGCGGGCGCCGCCCACAGCGGCGGCTTCGACGCCTTCTCGTACGACATCACGCCCCTGCTCACCACGGGCACCAACACCGTCGTCGTCTCCGTCTTCGACCCGTCGCAGACCGGCGGCCAGGCCGTCGGCAAACAGCGGATCAACGACGTCACCCCGCACCCCGGCGGAGGCATCTTCTACACGGCCGCCTCCGGAATCTGGCAGACCGTCTGGCTGGAGCCCACCGCCGCCGCCCACATCACCCGGCTCGACATGGTGCCCAGCCTCTCCGACAACTCGCTGAAGGTCACCGTCCGGGCCGCCGGTGTCGCCGGCCACACCGCCAGGGTGACGGTCTCCTCCGGCGGTACGACCGTGGCCACCGCCACCGGCCCCGTGAACAGCCAGTTCTCGGTGGCGGTACCGAACCCGCGCCTCTGGACCCCCGAGGACCCGTTCCTCTACGACATCCGGACCGACCTGCTGTCGGGCCCCGGCGGCACGACCGTCGACTCGGTCGGCAGCTACACCGGGATGCGCTCCGTCTCCGTCGGCAAGGTGGGAGGTGTCCAGCGCCCCCTCCTCAACGGCAAGTTCGTCTTCCAGACCGGCACCCTCGACCAGGGCTACTGGCCGGACGGCATCTACACGGCCCCCAGCGACGCGGCGCTGCGCCACGACCTCCAGAAGCACAAGGACCTCGGCTTCAACATGGTCCGCAAACACATCAAGGTGGAGCCGCAGCGCTGGTTCTACTGGGCCGACCGGCTCGGGCTCCTGGTGTGGCAGGACATGCCGTCGATGGACACCCGGACACCGGACGGCGCGGCGCGCGTGCAGTGGGAGGCGGAGTACGACCGGATCATCGACCAGCACCGCAGCTCACCGTCCCTGGTCATGTGGGTCAACCAGAACGAGGGCTGGGGCCAGTACGACCAGGCCCGGATCGCCGACGAGGTCAAGGCGTACGACCCCTCACGCCTCGTCAACAACATGAGCGGCGTCAACTGCTGCGGTTCCGTCGACGGCGGCAACGGTGACGTCATCGACAACCACATCTACGTCGGTCCCGGCACCACGACACCGACGGCCACCCGCGCGGCCGTCCTCGGTGAGTTCGGCGGGCTCGGCTGGAAGGTGCCGGGTCACGAGTGGTACCCGGGCGGCGGATTCAGCTACGAGGACCAGGCGAGCGTCGCCGCGCTGAACAACCGCTTCGTCGGGCTGATCGACACCATCCGCGAGAACCAGATGCCCAGCGGTCTCTCCGCCTCCGTCTACACCGAGATCACCGACGTCGAGAACGAGGCCAACGGTCTGCTGACGTACGACCGGCAGGTGGTCAAGGTCGACGCGGCCCGTGTCAGGGCCGCGAACCTCGCGCTCATCGACGCCTCGCGCAACCCACCGCCGCCGGTCACGCTGCCCACCGGCCAGAACAAGTCGCTTCGGGTCACCACACCCGGCCACACGGGCAAGTACCTGCGCCATCAGGAGGGGCTCGCGTTCACCGCGCCCGTCGACGCCAACAGTGACAGTCTGCTGAAGAACGACGCCACCTGGAAGATCGTCCCCGGCCTCGCGGGCAGCGGGTGCTACTCCTTCGAGTCCCGCAACTACCCCGGCCAGTACCTGCGCCACCGCGACTTCCGGGTCTACAAGGAGGCGGGTGACGGCTCGGCGCTCTTCCGGGCCGACGCCACGTTCTGCGCCCTTCCCGCCGACGGGGGAGTGCGGCTGGCCGCCTACAACATGCCCGGCGGCTATCTGCGGCACATCAACTCGGAGGTGTGGATGGCGACCCGAGGCGGCCCGCGCGCCTGGGACAACGCGGCGTCGTTCACGCAGGACACGACCTGGTCCGTCGACAACCCGTGGGCAGGGTGAGCGTGTGCGAGCATTCCGGTATGGATCTGCCCAAACTCGAACTGGCCGTGCGGCGACTGCGTGACGCCGAGGAGGCCCTGGACGCCGCCCGCGCCGACGTGGAGATCGAGGCGGTGCTCGCCGTGCGCCGGGGCGAGAGAGTCGAAGACGTCTCGTCGACCTCGGGAATCACACCGCACGACCTGATGAGACTGGAGAAGACGGCGGACCCGAGTCCGGCCTGACCGCCTGACCGCCGGGGGGGGGGGGGGGGGGGGGGGGGGGGGGGAACGACACCCCCCCCCCCCCCCCGGGCGGGGGGGGGGGAGGGAGAAAAAAAAAAGGAGGAG
>NZ_JBVJNN010000001.1:0-108399 GCF_055583685.1 Streptomyces sp. NPDC104581 | reverse complement strand
GCCCCTAAAATACACCACCCCACCATCCGAGAAGGTACCACCCCCCCCCCCCCCCCCCCCCCCCCCCCCCCCCCCCCCCCCCCCCCCCCCCCCCCCCCCCCCCCCCCCCCCCCCCACAACCTCGCCCACTCGCTTCAGGGACTCGGGCGCTGCGACGAAGCCGAAGCGGAGTACGAGGCGGTGCTGGAGTCGCGGTCCCGGATCCTGGGCCCGGACCACGAGAACACCGTGAGCACGCGGCGCCGGCTCGCGGAACTCCGCCGACAGCGCGACGCGAACCGTCCCTAAGGGCTGTCCCGTGATCCCCGGCGGGCGCGCGACGACGGCTACGGCGCCTCGCCGCGTTGTCGGATCGCCCGAATACGCCCAGTAGGAGGACGACCCTCCGCCTTGCGACGCACCGCATCCGACGCCGCACGCTGATCCACCGGGGATCACGGGACAACCCTTAGCCGCATCCCCCCGAGCGCACCGCCTCGTGACATTTGTTCAGTGTGCGAACGCGATCCGGGCCGATCGTCAAACGCCTTACCTCCTCAGCCTGAAGCCCGCACCCGCCGAGTCCGGACAGCGGCAGGTCACAGCTATTTGGATAGGATCTTGACAAATTATGATCCCGTTGCCAGCATGCAAAACTCTCGTGGGTTTCCCGCGAATGTTCGGTGCCGCATCACATGCCCTTGCACGGACGCACGGCTGCTCACCGGGTGACGGGACATCACCCGGTCGGCAGGTTCCTCCCTGAGTGAGACACGGTGGCGCGCTCGCCCGCGCTTCCGCCTGCCTCGCTCCCCTTGGATCAGGTAAGGAAGGAAGCTCGATGTCAGGACTCTCAGGACGGCCGCGCCCGAGACAGAAGTGGCTGCGGTGGCTCGCGGTGCTGGGTCTGGTGGTGGGGGGCGGCGCGATCAGCGTTCCCACCGCCGCCGCCCATCCCGGTCACCCCGGCCACGAGGCAGCACCCGCCGCACCCGCCGCCATTCCGGCAGGCGACTACCAGCAGGTACAACTCGCCCTCGGCTCAGCCGAGTTGGGGGAGGCGATGTCACTCGCCGTACTGCCCGACCGCGCCGTCGTGCACACGGCGAGGGACGGAACGGTCCGGTACACGGACGCCGCGGGCAACACCAAATCGGCCGGCAAGCTGGACGTCTACACCCATGACGAGGAAGGTCTCCAGGGGATAGCCGCCGACCCGAACTTCCAGAGCAACCGCTATCTGTACCTGTACTACTCGCCCAAGCTGAACACGCCGGGCGGCGACGCCCCCGTCACCGGCAACGCCGCGGCCTTCGAGCCGTGGAAGGGACATCTCAACCTCTCCCGCTTCACGCTCAAGGCCGACAACACACTCGACCCGGCCAGCGAGAAGGTCGTGCTCGAAGTCCCCAACGACCGCGGCCAGTGCTGCCACGTCGGCGGTGACATCGACTTCGACGCACAGGGCAACCTCTATCTGACCACCGGCGACGACACCAACCCGTTCGAGTCCTCCGGCTACTCGCCGATCGACGAACGCACCGACCGCAACCCGCAGTTCGACGCCCAGCGCTCCTCGGGCAACACCAACGACCTGCGTGGCAAGGTCCTGCGGATCAAGCCGACCGCGGCAGGCGGCTACACCGTGCCCTCCGGCAACCTCTTCGCACCCGGCACCGCCCGTACCCGTCCCGAGATCTACGCGATGGGCTTCCGCAACCCGTTCCGGATGTCCGTCGACAAGGCCACCGGCATCGTCTACCTCGGCGACTACGGCCCGGACGCCGGAGTCACCAACGCGAGCCGGGGACCCAGCGGCCAGGTCGAGTTCAACCGCATCACCGGACCGGGCAACTACGGCTGGCCGTACTGCACCGGCACCAACACGGCTGCCGAGACCTACAGCGAGTTCACCTTCCCGAGCGGCCCGTCCGCGGCCAAGTACAACTGCGCCGCGCCCGCGAACAACTCCTTCCGCAACACCGGGCTGCCGACCCTGCCCGCCGCCAAGTCCAGCTGGATCAAGTACGGCGGCGACGCGGGCTCCCCGCCCGAGTTCGGCGGCGGTTCCGAGTCGCCCATGGGCGGCCCCGTGTACCGCTACGACCCCAACCTCAACTCCGCCGTGAAGTTCCCGCAGTCGCTCGACGGCCGCTTCTTCGCCGGTGAGTACGGCCGCAAGTGGATCAAGGCCATCGAGGTCAAGTCCGACGGCACGCCGGGCGTCATCGAGGCGTTCCCCTGGACCGGTACCCAGGTCATGGACCAGGCTTTCGGCCCGGACGGCGCGCTGTACGTCCTCGACTACGGCACCGGCTCCAACAACCAGGCCCTGTACCGCGTGGAGTACCTCGCGGGCGCCAACCGCAACCCCGTCGCCAAAGCCGCCGCCGACAAGGTCTCCGGCCCCACCCCGCTGACCGTCGCGTTCTCCTCGGCCGGCAGCGCGGACCCCGAGGGCAAGGCCCTCACCTACTCGTGGAACTTCGGCGACGGCACCACCTCCACCGCCGCCAACCCGAGCCACACCTACACCACCAAGGGCACCTTCCGGCCGACGCTGACCGTCCGGGACCCGGAAGGGCTGACCGGTACGGCGAGCCTGGTCGTCACGGCGGGCAACACCGCGCCGACCGTGACCCTCCAGACACCCAAGGACGGCCAGCTGTTCTCCTTCGGTGACACCGTGCCCTTCCAGGTCACCGTCAGCGACCCGGAGGACGGGACCATCGACTGCTCCAAGGTCAAGGTCACCTATCTGCTCGGCCACGACGAGCACCGGCACCAGATCACCCAGGCCACCGGCTGCTCCGGCAATCTCAACGTGCCCGCCGACGGTGAGCACGACAGCGCGGCCAACATCTACGGGGTCTTCGACGCCGAGTACACCGACGGCGCCGGGCTGACCACGCACAGCGCCCGTATCCTCCAGCCCCGGCACCGCCAGGCCGAGCACTTCGGCGCCCAGTCCGGGATCCAGGTCGCCGCGCACGGCAACGCCGAGGGCGGCAGCACCGTCGGCTTCACCGACAACAACGACTGGGTCTCCTTCAAGCCGTACAACCTCTCCAACGCCACCCGGTTCACCGCCCGGGTCGCCTCCGGCGGCGTCGGCGGCACCCTGGAGGTCCGCGCGGGCTCCGCGACCGGCACCCTGCTCAGCTCGGTGGCCGTGGCCCCGACCGGCGGCTGGGAGAACTTCGTCGACGTATCGGCGAACGTCGCCAACGCCCCGTCCGCGTCCACGGAGTTGTTCCTCGTCTTCAAGGGCGTGACCGGGCAGGGGAACCTGTTCGACGTCGACGCCTTCACCTTCACCACCGGGGGGAGCGGCTCCAGCCAGACCGTCGAGGGCGAGTCGTTCAGCTCGGGGCAGGGGGTCCAGGTGGCCGACCACGCTCCGGCGAGCGGCGGAAAGACCCTCGGCTACATCGAGAACGGCGACTGGGCGGGGTACGCCTCCGTCCCGACGGCCGGGACCAAGACCTTCTCCGCGCAGGTGTCGTCGGCGGGCGCGGGCGGCACCGTGACGATCCGCTCGGGCTCTCCCACCGGGGCCGTCCTCGGCACCGTCGCCGTACCCAACACCGGCGGCTGGGAGACCTTCCGCAACGTCTCCACCACGCTGACCGGCACCGGATCCTCCGGGGCGCTGTTCCTCACCTTCTCCGGCGGGGCCGGCTCCCTGTTCGACATCGACACCCTCACTCTCACCAAGTGACGCGAGTCAAGGAGACCATGATGCTCCGTCAGCTCCGCACCCTGCCGAAGACCGCCGCGGCGGCCTTCGCCCTCACCCTCGGCCTCGCCGCGTCGCTCGTGGCACCGGCCACGGCGGTCCAGGCCGCCGACCCCGCCTACAAGGTCCTCGTCTTCTCCAAGACGGCGGGCTTCCGCCACGACTCCATACCCGTCGGCATCCAGACCATCCGCGACCTCGGCGCGGCCAACAACTTCACCGTCACCGCCACCGAGGACAGCAACGCCTTCACCTCGTCCAACCTGGCCGGCTTCAAGGCCGTCGTCTTCCTCTCCACCACCGGCGACGTGCTGAACACCAGTCAGCAGTCGGCGCTCCAGGGGTACGTGGACGGTGGTGGCGGCTACCTCGGTGTCCACGCGGCGGCCGACACCGAGTACGAGTGGCCGCACTACGAGCAGCTCGTCGGCGCCTGGTTCAAGAGCCACCCGGCGATCCAGCGGGCCACGGTGAAGAACGAGGACCGGTCGCACGCGGCCACCTCCCACCTGGGCCAGACCTGGTCCCGTACGGACGAGTGGTACAACTACCGCACCAATCCCCGCCCGCAGGTCCGCGTCCTCCAGAGCCTGGACGAGTCCAGCTACAGCGGCGGGGAGATGGGCGGCGACCACCCGATCACCTGGTGCCACCCGCAGGGCAACGGCCGCTCCTTCTACACCGGACACGGCCACACCCAGGAGTCGTACGCCGACCCCGCGTTCCGGTCCCTGCTGCTCGGCGGCATCCGTTACGCGGCGGGCTTCGCCAAGGCCGACTGCCGCGCGGAGACCGGCTACACCACCCTCTACAACGGCTCCACCACCGGCTGGTCCCAGGCGGGACCGGGCAGCTTCACCAACACCGACGCCACGCTGAACTCGCAGGGCGGCATGGGCCTGTACTGGTACCGCGCGAAGGAGTACGCCTCGTACTCCCTCAAGCTGGACTGGCGCATGGCCGGGGACGACAACTCCGGTGTGTTCGTGGGCTTCCCGGCCTCCGACGACGTCAACATCTCGGTGAACCAGGGCTACGAGATCCAGATCGACGCCACCGACGCGGCCGACCGGACCACCGGCTCCGTCTACGGCTTCAAGGCGGCGGATCTCACGGCGCGCGACAACGCCCTGAACCCGCCGGGCAGTTGGAACACCTATGAGATCCGGGTGGAGGGGGAGCGGCTCCAGGTCTTCCTGAACGGCGTACGGATCAACGACTTCACCAACACCGATCCGGTGCGCTCCCTGAAGCAGGGGCACATCGGGATCCAGAACCACGGTACCGGTGACGACGTGTCCTTCCGCAACATCCGGATCAAGGAACTGGGCGGCACCACACCGCCCCAGTCGGCCATCTACGAGGGGGAGTCCTACACATCCGGGCAGGGTGTCCAGCCCGCCGACCACGCGCCGGCGAGCGGCGGCCGGACCCTCGGCTACATCGAGAACGGCGACTGGGCCGGATACTCCCAGGCGTCGCTCACCGGTGCGAAGACCTTCTCCGCGAGGGTCTCGTCGGCCGGCGCCGGAGGCACCGTGCAGATCCGCTCGGGGTCGGCGACCGGACCGGTCCTCGGTACGGTCGCGGTGCCGAACACCGGTGGCTGGGAGACTTTCCGCACCGTGTCCACCACGCTGTCGGGCACACCCACCGGACCGGTGTTCCTCACCTTCACCGGGGGAGCGGGTTCCCTGTTCGACATCGACACCTTCACCATCGGGACATAGCCGCCGGTCCGACGGCTCGGCCGGCGGGCCGTAAGTGACCGGCGGCAAGGCAGAATTGGCCCCGGGGGATGACACACCCCCGGGGCCGACCCCATTTTCACGCATGTGTTCCGTCAACCGCGTTGACGCGTCGTACTTCATACGTCATATATGACACATGACCTTTACGCCCACGCCGATACCGTCCCGCACCCAGTACGTGCTGGAGGCGATCAAGCACGCCATCCTCACGGCGCGGCTCCCACCGGGACAGGCGCTGGTCGAAGCCGAACTCGCCGCGCAGTTCGGTGTGTCCAAGACGCCCGTACGCGAAGCGCTCAAGACCCTCGCCGGCACCGGACTCGTTGTCATGAGCCAGTACAAGGGCGCCGTCGTCCGGCATGTCGACGCGGCCATGGCACGGGAGGTGTACGACGTACGTCTGCTGCTCGAACCGGAGGCGCTGCGCCGCTCGGTGAGCGGGCGGGCCGGGCTCGACGCGGCCCAGGAGGCCCTGGACCGGTCCGAGTCGGCGGCCGACCGGGCGGAGCGGTCCCTCGCCAACCGCGACTTCCACCGGGCGCTCTATCTGCCCTGCGGCAACCCGCTCCTCGCCAGGATGCTGGACGAGATCCGCGACCAGGCCGCCCTCGTCTCCACCGTGGCGTGGGCCGCCGTCCCGACGTGGGAGCGCGAGGCGGCCGAGCACCGGGAGATCCTGCGGCTCGCGCTCGCCGGGGACGCGACGGCGGCCGGGGACGCCCTCCACCACCACATCGCCTCGTTCGTACGCCGCGCCTTCCCGGAGGAGACGCCGCCCGTCAGCTCCGCGGACGTGTCCGGCGGCGGTGGACCCGTGCCTCCCACGGGGCGAGCGTGACCGTCGTCGACAGCGGGCCGGGCTCCGGGACATTGCCGATCAGCAGCTCCGCGTCCCGCCAGCCGTCGTCCGGGAGCCCGGCCTCGGCCTCGGCCGCGGTGAAGTTGCCCAGCACCAGCAGCTCGGTCGCCGTGCCGTCCGCCGCCGCCAGCCGTCGGGTGAAGCCGTACACACACGGGTCCTCGGGCAGCAGCATGGTGAAGTCGCCGTGTGCCACGGCCGGTTCGGAGTGCCGCAGCTCGATCAGCCGACGGTAGTGGTGGAAGACCGACGACGGATCCGCGTACGCCGCCGCCGCGTTGACCTCCGTGTGATTCGGATGGACCGGGATCCACGGGGTACCGGTGGTGAACCCGGCGTGCGGGGAGGCGTCCCACTGCATGGGCGTACGGGCGTTGTCACGGCCCATCGCCCGCAGCCCCGCCAGGACGCGGGCCGGGTCGGCGCCGCCGCCGACCGCCTCCGCGTAGTGGTTGAGGGATTCGATGTCGCGGAAGTCCTCGACGGAGGTGAACGGGGCGTTGGTCATGCCCAGTTCCTCGCCCTGGTAGACGTACGGTGTGCCGCGGTGCAGGTGCAGGACGGTGGCGAGCATCGTCGCGGACCTGACCCGGTGGGCGGGCCCGTCGTCTCCGAAGCGGGAGACGACACGGGGCTGGTCGTGGTTGTTCCAGTAGAGGCTGTTCCAGCCGCTCTCGGCGAGTCCGTCCTGCCAGCGGCCGAGGGACGCCTTCAGATCGAGCAGGTCCAGCGGCCGTACGTCGAACTTGCCGTCCCCGTGGTCGAGTCCGACGTGCTCGAACTGGAAGACCATGTCCACCTCGGCGCGCGCCGGATCGGTGAAGAGCCGGGCCTCCTCGACGGTGACGCCCGGCATCTCGCCCACGGTGAGGAGCCGTTCGGGGCGGCCGGCGAAGACCTCGCGGTGCATCTCCTGGAGGAACTCGTGGATCCGGGGACCCGCGCCGTGGTGCGTCCGGTCGGCCAGGGCCGGGTCCTTCGAGATGAGGTTGATGACATCCATCCGGAAGCCGTCGACACCCCGGTCGAGCCACCAGTTCATCATCCGGTGCACGGCGGCGCGCACCTCGGGATTCTCCCAGTTGAGATCGGGCTGCTTCCGGGAGAACAGATGCAGGTAGTACGCGCCGCCGGACTCGTCGTACTCCCAGGCGGGGCCGGAGAAGAAGGAGCGCCAGTTGTTGGGCTCGGCGCCCGGGGTGCCGGGGCCGGCGCCGTCCCGGGCGGGCCGCCACCAGTACCAGTCACGCCGGGGGCTGTCCGGCCCCCGCCGTGACTCGGTGAACCACGGGTGTTCGTCGGAGGTGTGGTTGACGACCAGGTCCATGACCAGCCGCATCGAGCGCGCGTGCACGGCGGCGAGCAGGTCGTCGAAGTCATCGAGCGTGCCGAAGGACGGATCGATGTCCTGGTAGTCGCTGATGTCGTACCCGTTGTCGTCCTGCGGCGACGGGTACACCGGCGACAGCCACAGCACGTCCACGCCGAGAGCGGCGAGATGGTCCAGCCGGCCGATGATGCCGCGCAGGTCCCCGACGCCGTCACCGTCGGAGTCGGCGAAGCTGCGCGGATAGATCTGGTAGACGACGGCGGACTTCCACCAGGCGTCCGGGGAAGGGGAGTCACTGCTCATGTGCGTGAACCTCGTGTGATCGCGGACTGGTGTCGGTGGTGGTCCCGGCGGTCAGAGCTGGTGTGCCTCCACGAGCACGAGACGTTCCGGGAAGAGCGTGGGCGCCCGTAACCCGGAGGCCGCCAGCATCCTGCCCGTCAGCGTCACGCCCGCCGGACGCTCCCACCAGGGGGGATCGGACCGGTGTGGTCCCTCGGGCCGGTCGCCGGGCTTCCGGGGCAGCACCCGGTACCGGGCCTCCGGGTCGAGTCCGGGCAGGCGGACGGGTCCCGCCGGTGACATCACGCTCGTCGCCGTCTGCACGAGGGCGTACAGCGCGTGCGAACGGTCGGCCGCGACCACCCCGTGCACCCGCAGCGCCGGATCGGGATGGTCGCCGCGCACGACGGTGCCGGTGTGCAGCAGCGGTCGCAGCTCCTTGTACGCGGCGACCCACTCGGCGAGCCGCGCGCGCTCGCCGGGATCGGCCGCGGTGAGATCCCACTCGATGCCGAAGTGCCCGAACAGGGCGGTCCCGGCCCGGAAGTCGAGGGTGTGGGCGCGCCCGGTGGTGTGCGAGACGGGTGAGCCGACGTGGGCCCCGAGCAGCTCCGGCGGCAGCAACAGCCCCGTCCAGCGCTGTATCTCCTGCCGTTCCAGCGCGTCGATGCAGTCGCTGGTCCAGACGCGGTCGGTGCGTTCCAGGATGCCGAGGTCGACCCTGCCTCCGCCCGACGAGCAGGACTCGATCTCCAGACCGGGGTGCCGGGCGCGCAGTTCGTCCAGCAGCCGGTACACGGCGGCCGTCTGCGCGTGGACCCCGGGGGCGCCCGTCGGGCCGTGTCCGGCCTCCACGAGGTCCCGGTTGTGATCCCACTTGAGGTAGTCGATCCCGTACTCGCCGACCAGCGCGTCGAGCCGTTCCAGCAGATACGCGTAGGCCCCGGCGTGGCCGAGGTCGAGCACCTGCTGCCGACGGGACTCGGGCGGGAGCCGTCCACCCGTCGCGAGGATCCACTCGGGGTGCGCGCGGGCGAGGCCGGAGTCGGGACTGATCATCTCGGGCTCGACCCAGAGTCCGAACTCCAGCCCCAGGGAACGGACATGGCTCACCAGCGGGCCCAGTCCCCCCGGCCAGACGGTCTCGTCCACGTACCAGTCGCCGAGTCCGGCGCCGTCGTCCCTGCGGCCCCTGAACCACCCGTCGTCCAGGACGAACCGCTCGGCGCCCACCTCGGCGGCGGCGTCCGCCAGCGACGTGAGCGTGTCGATGTCCTGCTGGAAGTAGACGGCCTCCCAGGTGTTGAGGGTGACCGGCCGGGGCCGCCGAGGATGGCGGGTCCTGGCACGCAGGTACCGGTGGAAGCGCCCGGCCAGCTCGTCGAGTCCGCGGCCGTACGATCCGACGAGCCACGGGCTCGTGTACGACTCGCCCCCGGCCAGCAGGACTTCGCCCGAGAGCAGGGTCTCACCGCCGGCGAGCAGGGACACCCCGGCGGGGGTGCGTTCGGCGAGGGTGCGGTGGTTGCCGCTCCAGGCCACGTGCACGCCCCAGACCTCACCGGTACGAAACCCGAAACCGCTCTCGCCCGCGAGGTGCAGCAGCGTCGCGTCGGTGCCCGTGCGGCCCCGGCGGTTCTCCCTGAGATGCGTACCGAGCGTGAACTCGTGCCGTTGCGGGCTGCGTTCGCGCAGATGCCGCCCGGTGAGGTCGAGGAGTTCGGTGGCGTGGGCCGGGACGGGGAGGGCGAGCAGCAGCCCGTCGAGTGTGAACGGCCGCTCAGCCGAGGCCCGGTTGGTGAGCGTGGCGCGCTGGCGCACCAGCCCGGAGGCGGTCAGCTCGATCTCCAGCACCAGGCCGAGACGGGCGTGTCCGTCGACGGCCTCGACGGTGAGCTGATGCGCCAGGAGGAGGTCGGGCATGCGGACGGTACGGATCGAGCGGACGGTGAAGGACGTCGAGAAGTCGGCCCCGTCGCGGTGGCCGGTCAGTCCCGGCGTACCGAGCCAGCCCGCCGAGTGCTCCGGCAGGAGGGAGAGCGGGACGGGCAGGTCGGGGGTGTTGGTCATCTGCCGCGCGGCGCCCGCCGTCGCCAGATCGGCGAGTTCGGCTCCGCCGGGGTCACCCAGGTCGTCGCCCCAGTGGACCACCCGCGGCAGCCGGTCACCGGTGCAGTCGAGGACCAGGCTGGTGCCGGCGGCACGCAGGTGGAGGTAGTCACGGGAGTGACCGGTGGGCATCTGGGCTCCTCGGGTCGTCCGTCGTCGCCGGGCCGCGCCGTGACCCCGTCACGCTCGTACCTGACGGGGCCACCCCATGGTGGTCACCACTGGTAGGGGAGGTACTTCCCGTCGAGCGTGATCACCACGCGGTCACCGGCGGGATCGGGCACGCGCCGGACATCGAGGCGGAAGTTGATGGCGCTCATGATGCCGTCGCCGCACTGCTCGTGGATCAGTTCCTTGATGGTCGGGCCGTAGACCTGGACGACCTCGTAGAGCCGGTAGATCGTCGGATCGACCGGTACGGCCGCGTCCAACGCCCCTCGTGAAAGCTGGAGTCGGAAGGCGAGAGCCGCGTCCTCGCCGAGTTCGAGGAGCGCCGCAGCCGTGGCCGCCTCGTCCTCGCCCATCGGATGCTGGCCGAGGAGCGCGGCGGTGGTCCAGGCGAGCGGTCTGCCCACGGCTTCGGCGAGTTGGGCCCAGGTCACCCCGGTCTTCACCTTGGCCCGACGGACGGCCTCGGCGGCTTCGTGCTTGCTCAGCATGTGCGTCCCCATTCCCGGACTTCGGTCCTGTCGCACCCGGCCACAGCATAGGAGACGCACACCCCGCCGGTCAGGCCGCCGACCTGCGCGCCCTGTGCAGCCCGTAGAGCTGGATGTCGGCGAATCCCAGCACCGCCACCGCCTGGACCACGATCATCACCGTGCCCGAACCGGTCGGATCGAGCCAGCCCGCGGCGGCCGTCACGGCACTGAGCGCGAACCACGCCAGGTTGCCGCCCACCACCGCCCTTACCGCCTTCCGGTTCGGGACCGGGGCGGCACCGACCCGCGCCACGAACAGCGCGTAGAGCACCAGGAACGCGCCGACCCCGGCGAGAAGGGCGACGGGCAGGCCGAGCACCGGGCCGAGCGCGGCGCAGCCGGTCAGCGCGAGGGCACCCACGGCTCCGGTGGCCACGGCGTCGAGCCGCAGCGCCAGACGCAGCAGACCGGTGTCACCGCGCACGACCCCGGAATCGGTGGCCGGCGCGGGGACACCGAACGAATCCGATGAACTCATGGGTTCCTCCTCGGGGAAGCGGCTCGACCCCCCTGATGGTTCTCCAAGCCGCCGGCCCGGTCGATTACCCCGGAGGTAAGGGGCGGCAGGGAGTCGAGGAACGCGGAGAGCGCCGCGTCGAACTCCGTCCGCCGCTCCAGGTTGGGCAGGTGCCCGGCGCCCTCGACCACGGCGAGCGTCGCGTCCGGTATCCCGTCGCTCATCACGCGCGCGTCGGCGACCGGCGTGTACGTGTCCTCGCTGCCGACCACGACGAGCGCCGGGACCGCCACACGCGCCAGCATGCCGACGTAGTCGGGCCGTTCGGCCCGGCCGCGCAGCGCCGCCGCCGCGCCCTCGGGCGGCGCGCCGCGCATCATCTCCCGTACGTGCGCGGCCACCTCGGGCAGGGCCTCGACGTTGTGCGGCGCCACCATCCTGGTCAGCACCTCGTCCGCGTACGGTCCCATCCCCTCCCGCAGCAGCCGGTCGGCCGTGGTGTTGCGCGCCGCCCGGCCCTGCTCCGTCTCGGCGGCGGCGAAGGTGTCGGCCAGCACCAGGGCCCGGACCCGCTCCGGGAAGAGCCGGTAGAACTCCAGCACGATCTGGCCGCCCATGGACAGTCCGCCCAGCACCACCCGTTCGACGTCCAGCCGGTCGAGCAGGGCGGCGACGTCCCACGCGAAGGTGGTGAGTGTCGTCTTGCCCGGCAGGACGGTGGAGCCGCCGTAGCCGCGCAGATCCGGGGCGATCACGCGCCGCCTGGGGCCGGCGAACGTCTCGATCTGGGGGCGCCACATCGAGCGGTCGAACGGGTGGCCGTGCACGAGCACCAGTACCTCGGCGCCGCCCCCGTTCCGTTCGCCGCCCGCACCCGCCTTCCCGCCCTCGTCGTCGTACGCGAGGGTGATGTCGTGCAGCGTCATGGTGCTCATGTGCGCGTCCTCCGTCCTTCGTCCCGTGCTCGGCCCGGGTGCTCGGGTCCGTGCGGTCCCTCTTGCTTTCTCGATGCTAAGTGGTGCAATATCTCGATGCAATAATGGAATTGAGCTCGGTGCAATGTCGTGCGGCAAGTGGCAAGCGGCCACGAGCTGCCGCGGGAGAGGGGCGCCATGGAGGACTACCGGCTGATCGCCGATCAGCTCGCGGCCGACATCCGGGCCGGCCGGCTGCGCCCCGGCGAGCGGCTGCCGCCGCAGCGCTCGTTCGCCCGGAGCCGGCACATCGCCAACTCCACGGCCGCCCGGGTCTACGGCGAGCTGGTCCGGCGCGGACTCGCCGTCGGCGAGGTGGGCCGGGGGACGTTCGTGCGCGCCGCGCCGCCCGGACCGCAGCCCGTGCTCACCGAGCCCAGCGAGGCCAGGGTCGATCTGGAGGTCAACTTCCCCGTACTGCCCGAGCAGGCCGGGATGCTCGCCGCTGGGATGGCGCGCCTCCAGCGTCCCGACGTGCTCGCCGCGAGCCTGCGGCCCCTCGGCCGGTCCGGCGCCCTCGCCGCCCGCGAGGCCGCCGCGCCCCTCCTCGCACGGGCCGGCTGGACGCCCGGACCGGACCGGATCCTCTTCGCCGGAAACGGCCGCCAGGCGATCGCCGCCGCCCTCGCCGCCTCCGTCCCCGCCGGGGAGCGGCTCGGCGTGGAGGAGTACACCTACCCCGTCGTCAAGGGCATCGCCGCCCACCTCGGCATCACCCTCGTCCCGCTCGCCATGGACGAGGACGGACTCCTGCCCGAAGCCCTGGCGGACGCCCCGCCGCTGCGGGCCGTCTATCTCCAGCCCACGCTCCACAACCCGCTGGGCATGACGATTCCCCCGCACCGCAGGGCGCGACTCGTCGAGACGATCCGGGCGTCGGACCTGTGGATCATCGAGGACGCCATCTACGGATTCCTCCGTGACGACGTGCCGCCGCTCGCCCTTCTCGCCCCCGAACGCACCATCGTCCTGGACAGCATGTCCAAGCGGCTCGCGCCCGGTCTGACGCTCGGCTTCGCCGTCGCCCCGCCCGCGTTCGAGCAGCGTCTGGCCTCCGCCCTGCGGTCGGGCGCCTGGTCCGCGGGCCGGTTCGCCCTCGACGCCGCGACGCAGTGGATGGCCGACGGCACCGCCGCGGCGATCGGCCGGGCCAAGCGGGCCGACGCGTTGGAGCGCCAGCGGATCAGGGCCCGGAGCCTGGCCGGTTCCACCGTGCGCGCCGACCCCCACGGCTACCACTGCTGGTGGGAGCTGCCCGAGCGCTGGCGCGCCGAGACCTTCGTCGCCGCGGCCGCCCGCCAGGGCATCGCCATCGCGCCCGGCGCCGCGTTCACCGTCGGCACCGGCCGCGCCCCGAACGCCGTCCGGCTCGCCCTGGGCACCCCCTCCCACCGCACCCTCACCGACGCCCTGGACCTGCTCGCGGGCCTGGCCCGGGGCACCCCCGAGGACGCCGCGCCCGAATGACCCCCGGCCTACCGGCCACCCCTCCCCGAGCGCGACCGCGGTCCCGGACCCCCGGTTCAGATACGACGCCGGGCACCCGCCCCGCCCCGGAAGCCGGGCCGCACGTACGGGCCAACCCCACGCGCGGCACCCCCGGAACAGCGCTGGAATGGGCGGGTGACCGCACCCCCCGACGACTGCCTCGCCCGCAACGACTGGATCTGCGGCGCCTACCTCACCAGCCGCCGGGAGCTCCTCTGGGACGCCGTCCTCCAGCACCTCCAGCTCACCGCCGCCGCCGTGCTCATCGGGCTCGCGCTCGCCGTACCCCTCGCCGTCGCGGCCCGGCGGTGGCGGTGGGCGTCGGCCCCCGTACTCGGCGGCACCACCGTGCTCTACACGATCCCCTCGCTCGCGATGTTCTCGCTGCTGCTGCCCGTGTACGGGCTCTCCGCCTCGCTCGTCGTCGCCGGGCTCGTCCTCTACTCGCTCACCCTGCTCGTACGGAACATCCTGGCCGGACTGCGCGCCGTACCCGAGGAGACCCGGCAGGCGGCGCGCGGCATGGGATACGGCCCGGTCAGACTGCTGCTCGCGGTCGAGATGCCGCTGGCGCTGCCCGCCGTCATGGCGGGCCTGCGCATCGCCACCGTCTCGGCCGTCTCCCTCGTCACCATCGGAGCGATCGTCGGCCACGGCGGACTCGGCAATCTCATCTACGCCGGGATGAACACCTTCTTCCGCGCGCAGGTGCTCACCGCGTCCGTCCTCTGCGTGCTCATCGCGATCACCGCCGACCTGCTGCTGCTCGCGATCCAGCGGGTCCTCACCCCGTGGACGAGACGGCCGGGGGAGCGAAGCGCGTGAACACCCTGTCCGACGCCTGGTCCTGGCTCACCAGCGGCTCCCACTGGTCCGGCTCCGACGGCATCTGGAACCGCCTCGGCGAACATCTCTTCCTCACCGTCGTCTGCCTGCTCATCAGCTGCGCCGTCGCGCTGCCCGTCGCCCTCGTCCTCGGCCATCTCGGCAGGGGCGGCGTGCTCGCCGTCAACATCTCCAACGTGGGCCGGGCCGTCCCCACCTTCGCCGTACTGGTCCTGCTGCTCCTCACCCCGATCGGGCGGCACGGTGTCTGGCCGACCGTCGTCGCGCTCGTCCTCTTCGCCGTCCCGCCGCTGCTCACCAACGCCTACGTCGGGATGCGCGGTGTGGACCCCGACGTGGTGAGAGCCGCGCGGGGAATGGGCATGACGGGGCGTCAGTCGCTGTGGCGGGTCGAACTGCCCCTCGCGGCACCGCTGATCCTCACCGGGGTACGGATCGCGGCCGTCCAACTCGTGGCCACCGCGACCATCGCCGCGCTGGTGGGCGGCGGCGGGCTCGGCAGGATCATCACCGCGGGGTTCAACCTGGCGTCCACGCCGATGGTCGTCGCCGGCGCCGTGCTCGTGGCGGTGTTGGCGCTCCTGGCGGAAGCCGTCTTCGAGGTGGCGCGGCGGCTGGGGCCGCGGTGGCTGAGAGGGGGCGCCGGATGAGCCCGCGCCGGACGGGCCCGCGCCGAAGGGTCTTCCGCGCTCCCGTCGCGCCGGCCCTCGCCCTGCTCCTCGCGCTGACCGGCACCGCGACCGCCGGCGGCTGCGCCACCGGACCGTCCCTGGAGAACCGGGGCGCGGTCACCGCGTCCCCCGGCGACAGCCAGGATCTGACCATCGGATCCGCCGGCTTCACCGAGAGCGACCTGCTGGCCCGGATGTACGCGATCCTCCTCGGCCGGGAGGGCTACCGCACCCGCGTCCTCTCCGTCACCAACCGCGAACTCTACGAACCCGCCCTGGAGAGCGGTCAGATCGACGTCGTGCCGGAGTACGCCGCCACCTTCGCCGACTGGCTCAACGCCAAGGCCAACGGCGCCGACGCGGCGACCGTCGGCTCACCGGACCTGGCCGCCACCATGAAGGTGCTGCGCGAACTGGCGGGCAGGCGCGGGCTCGACGTGCTGAGACCGGGCCGCGCCGTCGACCAGAACGCGTACGCGGTCAGCGCCGCCTACGCGCGCGAGCACCGGCTCAGGACCCTCTCCGACCTCGGGCGGTCCAAGCTGCCCGTACGGCTGGCGGCGGGGGACGAGTGTGTACGGCGCCCCTACTGCGCACCGGGGTTGAGGAAGACGTACGGCATCCGTATCACCTCCGTCGACCCCAAGGGCGTGGGCACCACACCGTCCAAACAGGCCGTGCGGAACGGGCGGGACCAGATGGTGGTCACCACGACCACCGACGGGACGCTCGACGAGTTCGGGCTCGTCATCCTGACCGACGACAGAAGACTCCAGAACGCCGACCACGTCGTGCCCGTCGTCAACCGGTCCAGGGCGGGCGCCGCACGGGTACGGAACGCGCTCGACAAGCTCAACACCGTGCTCACCACCCGGGACCTGGCAGCGATGAACCAGCGGGTCGACAGCTGGCGGCGGCTGCCGGAGGACGTCGCCGAGGACTATCTCAGGAGTCAGGGGCTGATCCCCGCCGGCTGAGGGCCGCCCGGAACGCCGACCTGTCACCCCGTCAGACGAGGCGGCAGCCAGGCAAGTTGGAGCTCCTCCTGGTACGCCTGGCCCCCCTCGTGGCCGTTGAACTCGTACACCTCGATCGTCCGGTCCGCGTGCGGATAGACGTTGAAGGCCCCGAACACCGTCGACGGTGGACAGGTCTGGTCCTCCAGCGCCGCCGAGAACAGCGCCGGCGCCCGGCCGCGCGCCGCGAAATGCACTCCGTCGAAGTAGCTGAGCGTCCGCCGGACCTGCTCGCCCCGGCGCCGGTAGGTGTTGAGGTACCTGCCCACCTCGCGGTACGGGTCGCGGTCGGTGAGCGTCGTCGCCCGCGGGAAGTCGCAGAGGAACGGCACGTCGGGTGAGATCGCCACCAGATCCGGTATCAGCCCGGCCACCGCCAGCGTGATCCCGCCGCCCTGGCTGCGGCCGATCGCGGCCGTCCGGGAGGCGTCGGCGAGCGGATGCGAGCGGGCGGCCTCCACCGCGCGGACCGCGTCCGTGAAGACACGGCGGTAGTAGTACTCGTAGGGATCCTCGATGCCCCGGGTCAGGAAACCGGGGAACGCCGACGCGCTGCCGACCGGGTCGGGGGTGTCACCGCCGCCCCACCCCGCGCCCTGCCCCCGGGTGTCCATCACGAAGTACGCGAACCCGGCGGAGGCCCAGAGCAGCCGGGCGAACGGCATACCGCGCCCGCCGCCGTAACCGACGAACTCGACCACCAGGGGCAGCGGTTCGCTCGTCCCGGCCGGCACCACGAACCAGCCCCTCACCGGGTGGCCGCCGAAGCCGGCGAAGGTCACGTCGTACACCTCCACGGTCGACAGTCCCGTCGCGACAGGTGTGAAACGGGCGTCCAGATCGTGGCCGCGGGCCTCGCCGAGGGTCGTCGCCCAGAAGGCGTCGAAGTCGGCCGGTTCCACGGACCGGCTGCGGTAGTTCCGCAGCTCGTCGAGGGGCAGATCGAACAGGGCCATGCGCGGGATCACCTCTGGTTTCGCGGGCGGACGACCACACCGTACGGCCCGTCCCACCGTCGCAGAAGAGCCGGTGGGGGACCGGAGGGGAGGCGCGGACGTGGGCGAAAGAAGTCCGGCTCGATCTATTGACCGGTGCCGTCCGAAGGGTCCACAGTACTCGCTAATGCGCATTAGTAATACGCATTAACGATCCGGAGGAACACGGTGGAGGAACCCAGGAAGCGGGCCCGGCCGGGCCGGACCCCCGCGCCCGCGGGCCGGACGTCACGGCCCCGCCAGGCCGAGGTCGCCAGGCTCGCCGGGGTCTCGCAGGCCACGGTCTCGCTGGTGCTCGGGGCCCGGAAGCAGGGCGCCACGATCTCCGAGGAGACCCGGCGCAAGGTGCTCGACGCGGTGCGGATCCTCGGATACGTCCCCGACCCGGCGGCCAGCCGGCTGGCCGCCGCGCGCAACAACCTGCTCGGGGTCTTCAGCTTCACGTCCACCTTCCCGACCGACGTGCAGCACTCGTACTACCCGTTCCTCGTCGGCGTCGAGCAGGAGGCGGCGGCCCGCGGCTACGACCTGGTGCTCTTCACCGGCTCCAGCACGGGCGGCGCGGGCGCCGCCGGACCGCACGCCCTGGGCCGTGTGCGGCTCGCCGACGGCTGCCTCTTCCTCGGCCGCCACGCGCCCGCCGACGACCTGCTGCGGCTGGTCGCCGACGGCTTCCCCGTCGTCCACCTCGGCCGCAGGGACGAGCTGGAAGGGCTGGCCTGGGTCGGCGCCGACTACATCAGCGCCAGCCGGGAGGTCGTCGCGCACCTCGCGGAACTCGGCCACCGGCGGATCGTGCTCGTACGCGAGGACGACGACGCCCCCGCGTCCACCGACCGTGAGCACGGCTTCCTCAAAGGGCTGGAGGAGGCGGGGCTGCCCGGCGGCCCGGACGCCGTCTTCCGTTCCGCCGACCCGGAGCACGACCTCACCGCCGCCCGGCTGCGCGGCTGGCTCGACGACGGCGTGACCGCGTTCGTCGCCGAGGAGACCGACACCGGCGACGCCTGGCGGGCGCTGTACGGCGCCGCGCACTTCGTCGGCATCGACTGTCCGCGCGACGCCTCGCTCGCGCTGCTCGGCAGCCCGCCGCCGGACCTGTCGGACGGGCCGACACCCACCGGATTCGACATCCCCCGACCGCAGTTGGGCGCCGCCGCCGTGCGGATGCTCGCCGCGCTGGTCGCGGGGGAGCAGGCCATGGAACCGCTCGTCGCCTGCGCCTTCAGACCCGGCACGACGGCCGGACCGCCACCCGCCCACCCCTGACCCGGTCCGCACCCGCGAACGGGCCGGTCCGGAGCCCGCCCCGGCGATCGTCCGGGGCCCGCCCCGGCGAACGAAACACCGCACCAGGTACCACCCAGCCATTCAAGGAGACCCGTGACATCCGCACCCGACATCCTCATCGTGGGCTCCGGGCTCGGCGGCGTGGCCGCCGCCCTCGCCGCCTGCCGTGCCGGACGCACCGTCGTCCTCACCGAGGAGACGGACTGGATCGGCGGCCAGCTCACCTCCCAGGCCGTCCCGCCGGACGAGCACCCGTGGGTGGAGCAGTTCGGCACCACCGCCTCCTACCGCACCCTGCGCGACTCCATCAGGGACCACTACCGGCAGTGGTATCCGCTGCGCTCCGAGGCGCTGGCCCTCACCGACCTCAACCCGGGCGCGGGCCGCGTCAGCAAGCTCTGCCACGAACCGCGCGTCGCGCTCGCGGTGCTGGACGCGATGCTCGCGCCGCACCGCTCGTCGGGCCGGCTCACGCTCCTGACCGAGCACCGTCCCGTCGCCGCCGAGGCGGGCGACGACGACACCGTACGCTCCGTCACGCTCACCGATCTGCGCGACGGCGGGTGCCGTACGATCACCGCCCGTTACGTCATCGACGCGACGGAGACCGGTGAACTCCTCGAACTCGCCGGTGTGGAGCACGTGATCGGCGCCGAGGCGCGCAGCGAGTTCGACGAGCCGCACGCCCCCGACGAGGCCCAGCCCCTCAACCAGCAGGGCATCACCGTGTGTTTCGCGCTCTCCCACCACGAGGGCGAGGACCACACCATCGAGCGACCGGCCGACTACGACTTCTGGCGGAGCTACCAGCCGGACTTCTGGCCCGGACCGCTCCTCGGTTTCCTCGCGCCGGACCCCCGCACCCTGGAGGCCGTACCGCGCACCTTCGTCCCCAATCCGGACCTCGACCCGCTCGACGTCACCGCCGACCAGTCCGCCGACGCGGGCGACAAGGAACTGTTCGGCTTCCGCCGGATCCTCGCCCGCAAGCTGCACCGGCCCGGCGCGTTCGACTCCGACATCACGCTCGTCAACTGGCCCCTGAACGACTACTGGCTCAAGCCCCTGATCGGGGCCGGCGAGGAGACGTCGGCGGCCGCCCTCGCCGAGGCCCGCCAGCTGTCGCTGTCGGTCCTCTACTGGCTCCAGACCGAGGCGCCCCGCCCCGACGGGGGCAAGGGATTCCCCGGGCTGCGACCGCGCCCCGACGTCACCGGCACACCCGACGGGCTGGCCAAGGCGCCGTACGTCCGCGAGTCCCGCCGTATCAAGGCGGTCACCACCGTCACCGAGCACGACGTCGCGATCGACATCGTCGGACCCTACGGCGGCACCCGCTACCGGGACTCCGTCGGCGTCGGCAACTACCGCATCGACCTGCACCCCTCGACCGGCGGCGACAACTACATCGACATCGGATCGGTGCCCTTCGAGATTCCCCTCGGCGCCCTCGTACCGCGCCGCGTCCGCAATCTGCTGCCCGCCGGAAAGAACATCGGCACCACCCACATCACCAACGGCTGCTACCGGCTCCACCCGGTGGAATGGAACATCGGCGAGGTCGCGGGCGCACTGGCCGCGCACTGCGTCGCCGAGGGCGTCGAACCCCACCAGGTCCAGGCCGAGGACAAGCGGTTCGACCGGTTCGCCCGGCTGCTCGACCGTGAAGGAGTTCAGCGCCACTGGCCGGACGTACGCGGCTACTGACGGAAGCGGCTGCCGGCGAAGCGGCCGCCCAGCGCACCACAACGGCGGCGGACAGCCGGGCAGGAGCAGCTCCACCTGCCCCGCCCGGCCTCACCGCCCGCGCCATGCCCACCCTGCACAAGGAGGTGCCCAAGCCATGAACACCCACCGCATCCGCGTCGGCATCGACGTGGGCGGAACCTTCACCGACGCCGTGGCCGTAGACGCCACGACCCTGCGACTTCTGGGGCAGGTGAAGGTCCCCACCAGCCACCATCACGAGGACGGCGTCGCCCACGGCATCGTCGAGGCTCTCGACCGCCTGCTGGAACAGACCGGACACGCCCCGCAGGACGTGGCCTTCCTGGCCCACGGCACCACCCAGGCTACCAACGCCCTGCTGGAGGGCGACGTCGCCACCGTCGGTCTGATCGGCATCGGCACCGGTCCGAGCGCCGCGTTCACCCGCAGGCTCGCCGCCTTCCGCAAGCTCGAACTCACCCCCGGCAAACGGCTTCCGCTCGCCTACGCGCACGTGCCCGACCCGGACGACGCGCCCGCCGTACGCGCCGCCCTCGACGCGGTCGTCCAGGAGGGCGCCCAAGTCGTCGTCACCAGCCAGCCGTTCAGCGTCGACCGCCCCGAGGGCGAGGACACCGTCGCCGCCGCTGCCGCGCAGCGGGGGCTGCCCACCACCGCCGCGCACGAGATCACCTCCCTGTACGGGCTCCACAAACGCACCCGCACCGCGGTCGTGAACGCCGCGATCCTGCCGCGCATGCTCGCCACTGCCGACCTCGTCGACGCCTCCGTCGTCAAGGCGGGCGTGAGCGCGCCGCTGATGGTGATGCGCTGCGACGGGGGAGTGATGTCCCTCGACGAGATGCGGCGCAGGCCGCTGCTCACCGTGCTGTCCGGCCCGGCGGCGGGTGTCGCCGGGGCGCTCATGCAGGAGCGCATCAGCGAGGGCCTGTTCCTGGAGACCGGCGGCACGTCCACCGACATCAGCGTCGTACGGCGCGGCAAGGTCGCCGTCCGGCACGCCACCATCCTCGGCAGGACGTCGTACCTGTCCGCGCTCGACGTACGGACCGTCGGCGTCGGCGGCGGCTCCATGGTCCGGATCGGCGGCGGCAAGGTCACCGGCGCCGGACCGCGCAGCGCGCACATCGCCGGGCTCCCGTACGCCTGCTACGCGACGCTCGACGACCTGCGCGACGCGAAGGTCACCACCGTCCGGCCCATGGACGACGACCCCGCCGACTACGCGGTCCTCGACGCCGCCGGCGGACGCTTCGCGATCACCATGACCTGCGCCGCCAACGCGCTCGGCCGGGTCCCCGAAGGCGACTTCGCGCACTGCGACCCGGCCGTGGCGAAGGCCGCGATCGAACCCCTGGCGGCCACGCTCGGCACCGACGTCGCCACGGCGGCGGCCCGCGTCCTGGACGCCGGCACCGACCAGGTGAAGTCCGTGGTCGACGCGATGATCCGCGACTACCGCCTCGACAAGGACACCGCCGTGCTCGTCGGCGGCGGCGGAGGCGCGGCCTCCGTCACCCCGCACCTGGCGGCCGTCTCCGGCCAGGAGGGCAGGATCGCCCGCCACAACGAGGTCATCAGCCCCATCGGTGTCGCCCTCGCCCTCATCCGTGAGCAGGTCGAACGCATCATCCCGGGCGCCGGACAGGAACAGATCCTCGCCGTACGGGCCGAGGCCGAGGCCGCCGTGGTCGCCCAGGGCGCCGCCGCCGACGGTGTCGAGGTGGAGGTCACCGTCGACCCGCAGACCAGCACCGTACGGGCCGTCGCCACCGGCGCCACCGAACTGCGCACGCAGGACCGCGCCCACCGGGCCGACGACGCCGACCGGCTCCGGGCCGCCGCCGACAGCCTCAGGACCGACCCGGCGTCGGTGCGCGTCCTCGCGGGCACCCCCGCGCACACCGTGTACGGCACCGACGTGCGCCGGCGGTTCCGCGCGGACCGGCACCCCGTACGGGTCGTGGACGCCGACGGGGTCGTACGGCTCCACGCGCCGGACGCCCGGGTCGAGACCACGACCGTCGGCCGCGCCCCCGAGGTCCTCGCCGGGCTGGTGAAGGAGGCCACGTCGTACGGCGACGGCGGCGTCCGCGCCCCCGCCCTGCGGCTCCTGCTCGGCTCCCGGATCGCCGACCTCTCCGGTGTGCTCGACCCGGGGCCCCTGCTGGCGCTCGCCCGCAGCGAACTGCGCGCACGCGCCGCCGACGAACCGGTCGTCGCCGTGCTGGAGGTGCGGTCATGACCGCCTCCCCGCTCGGCCGCGTGAGTCCGGGGACGCTGGAGGAACTCGGCGCGCTCGTGGCGACCGACGACACGGAGTTCGGCGTCCGGCTGCTCGCGAACACCCCCACCCACGAGGGCCGCGACCCCGAGCGGCTGCGCCGATGGGCGCGTACCGCCGACGAGTTCGGCGCCGCGCTCGCGCTCGGACCCGAGCCCCCCGCCGCCACGGCCCGAGTGGTGGAGAGCGGCGACGGCCTGGCGAAGGGCCTCCTGGCCCGCTACACCTCCCGGCCGGTGCCGACCGTCGAACTGTTCACCGACACCCTGGCCCTGGCCGAGGAGCTGACCGACCGGCTCGGCTGGCGCCACTGGTATCCCGCCGGTTCGCTGCGGGCGGCGGCGATCGCCCACGAGGCCGTGCACGAACGGCTCCACCACGGCCCGGCCAAGACGGCGCTGAAACGGTCCCTCGGCCATGTCGTGCTGCGCGCGGGACGCCACCGCCTCCACGGCCATGTCGCGGGCGCCGACGAGATAGCCGCCCACGCCTACGCCCGCACCGTCTGCGGCCTCGGCCGCAGCCCGCTCATGCTGACGGCCGCCCTCGCCGCCGTGGCCGAACCGCAGCACGGGGCCCCGCACAGGCCCCCGCACGGAAGAAAGAAGTAACGCCATGGGCGTCGTCATCCTTCTCGTCATGGCGGCCGGTGTCGCCGCGATGCTCACCCGCAGACTCCCCACCGCCTTCGCCCTCGTCATCCTGGCCGTCGCCATCGCCTTCCTCGCCGGTGCCCCGCTGACCGGCGAGAACAGCGTCCTGGACACGGTCGTCCAGGAGGGCGCCCCGGCCCTCGCCGCCACGATGATCGCCATCCTGCTGGGCTCCTGGCTCGGCAAACTCCTCGACGAGACCGGCATCGCGGGCACCCTCGTCCGCAAGATCGTCGAATTCGGCGGAGACCGCCCGGTCGTGGTCGCCCTCGGAGTCCTCGGCGTCTCCACCCTCGTCGGCACGGTCACGGGCTCGGCACCCGCCGCGATGCTCGCCGGAATCATCGGCATCCCCGCCATGATCGCCGTCGGCATCCCCAAGGTCACCGCCGCCGGCACCATCCTGATGGGCATCGCCGCGGGCATGCCCTTCGAACTGCCCATCTGGCAGTTCTTCTCGACCGCGCTGGAACTGCCCGTCGAGACGGTGCGCGGCTTCATGCTGAAGCTGTTCCCGTTCGCCCTGGCGGCGGCCGTCGTCTTCGTCCTCGTGGAGACGCGGCGACGGGGCGTCGAACACGCGTGGTCGCTCAAGTCCGCCTCCGCCAAGCCCGTTCCACGCCGCAAGCAGCTCGGCGACGCACCGTGGTACGCGCTGCTCACCCCGCTCGTGCCGCTGGTCCTCGCCCTCGGCTTCGAGATCCCGATCCTGCCGTCGATGCTGGCCGGTGTCCTGTACGCGCTGTTCACCACCACCCGGCCGGGCGAGATGAACAAGCGGCTGCTGCGCACCCTGTACGGCGGCTTCGAGATCGCGGCGGCGCCGATCGTGCTGTTCATCGCCATCGGCATCCTGCTCGCCGCGGTGAAGCTGCCCGGCGCGGTGGAGGCCCTGGAGCCGCTGATCAAGGCGGTCAGCCCGCAGAACCCGGTGCTGTTCGTCGCGGTCTTCACCCTCCTCGTACCGCTCTGCCTCTACCGGGGACCGCTGAACGTCTTCGGCCTCGGCGCCGGAATCGCCGGTGTCCTCATCGCCGCCGGCATCTACCCGGCCGTCGCGGTACTGGGGCTGGCCACCTCGTACAACCAGGTCTTCGGTGTGTCCGACCCGACCAGCACCCAGACCGTATGGAGCGCCCAGTACGCGGGGGTCACACCGCAGCAGGTGATGCTGCGGACCCTGCCGTACGTCTGGGCCGTCGCCCTCGGCGGATTCTGCGTCACCGCCGCGACCTATCTGTGATCTCTCACTCCCGGGACGGAGAACGACATGACACAGCACGACACGAACGGGCAGCACGACGACGGGCGGCGGCGCGCCGCCGACGAGCCGCGCGATCCGGGCCGGCGGATGTTCCTGCGCGCGGCGGCGGCGACCGCCGCGGTGGCGTCCGGAGCGGTGGCCACCGGCGCGGCGGCGGGCAGCGCCGCCGCGGCCACCGCCGGAGCACCCGCCGCCCCGGCGGTGGCGGCGGCGCCCGGCGGATTCCCGAACTACCGTTATCTGAAGACGCTTCTGACGCCGTCTCAGCTCAAGTACAACCCGACCGGCGAGATCATCTTCCCGTGCGTCCGGGGCGTCTACGACAAACTGGCCAATCCGCTGGGCCGTTACTACCTCTACTACGGTCCGCACGACGCGCCCGGCGGGATCTGCCTGGCCTACGGCGACTCACTGGAGGGGCCGTTCACCGAGTACCCCGCCAACCCGATCGTCTCCAACAACTGGCAGCCGCACTACAAGGTCAGCCACGTCGCCTCGCCGCACGTCATCTGGCGGGCGGACCTCAAGGAGCTGTGGCTCTACTTCCACGGCGAGAACGGCACGACCCGCCTCGCCCGTTCCAAGGACGGGATCACCTTCACGTACGACAAGGTGGTCCTCACCACCGCCATGATGCCCGCGGGCAGCACCGAGACCTCGTACGCCCGCGTGTTCGCGCACGAACTGCCCTCACGCGGCGCGCACTACGTGATGCTCTTCATGCTCAACAACCAGTCCAACCACCGTGACATCGCCTGGGGCTGGTCGGGCGACGGCCGCAACTGGACGTTCGACCGGACACCGCTGGTCCGGCACTCCGACGTCGGCGCGAACAACATCGGCGGCCCGCACCTGCTCAGCCGCGACGGCAGCACCTATGTCGTCTACAACACCGGCAAGGAGAACGGCGGCAATCTGCTGATCACCGAGGTCGGCAACGACTTCAGCCGCCGCAACCACCTCGGCATCTTCTACGACTCGGCCACCACACCGCCCGACAACGGGCGCAGCGCCTCACCCTCCTTCGGCACCGACCGGGGTGTGCCGTACATGGTCTACGAGGCGGGTGAACGGCTCCAGGGCTCGATCGCCGTGGCCCGCGGCTGAGCCACCGCCGCCGGGCGGGAGCACCTCCCAGGCGCCCCGCCCGGCGGCCCGGCCCGACCGGCAGGACACGATTCAGGCGTCCGACACCGATTCGAACTCGACCTCGCCGCGCGCGACCCCGTGCGCGTCCGCGCCGACCGACCGGCGCAGCGCCTCGTGCAGCTTCGCCGGCGTCAGCACACCCGCGAACCGCGGACCGTCCACCACCGCCACCCACCCCGCGTCGTGCTGGAGCATCTCGCCGAACGCCCGCTTCAGCGGCGCCCCGACCGGCACCCACGCCTCCATACGGCGCGCCGCCTCGCCCACCGTGCCACTCCCGCCCGCCGCCTCCAGCGCCTCCGCCGACACCCAGCCGTGCGGTTCGCCCCCGCCGTTCAGCACCACCGCCCAGCGCGCGCCGCCCTCGCGCAGCCGCCGCGCGGCGCCCGCGGCCGGCTCGTCGAGCCGTGCCACCGGCGGCTGTTCCAGGTCGGCCGGCTCGATCGTGGTGACCGACAGCCGCTTCAGCCCCCGGTCGGCGCCGACGAACTCCGCGACGTACGGGGTGGCCGGCCCGCCGAGCACGGCGGCCGGGGTGTCGTACTGCTCGACCCGCCCCTCCCCGTACACCGCGATACGGTCGCCCATCCGCACCGCCTCCTCGATGTCGTGCGTCACCATCAGCACCGTCTTGCGGACGGTCGCCTGGAGCCTCAGGAACTCGTTCTGGAGGCGCTCGCGCACCACCGGGTCCACCGCGCCGAACGGCTCGTCCATCAGCAGCACCGGCGGATCGGCGGCCAGCGCGCGTGCCACGCCCACCCGCTGGCGCTGCCCGCCCGACAACTGGGCCGGGTAGCGCGGCCCGTACAGCTTCGGATCGAGCCCCACCAGGTCCAGCAGCTCGGCCGCCCGCCCGCGCGCCACCGACCGCTTCCAGCCCATCAGTGCGGGCACGGTCGCGGTGTTGTCGAGAACCGTGCGGTGCGGGAAGAGCCCCACCTGCTGGATGACGTAGCCGATACGGCGGCGCAGTCGCACCGGATCCACGGTGGAGATGTCCTCCCCGGCCAGGAAGACACGCCCCGAGGTCGGCTCGATCAGCCGGTTCACCATCATCATCGTGGTCGTCTTGCCGCAGCCGGACGGGCCGACCAGGGTCACCAGCTCGCCTTCGCCGACCTCGAAGGACAGGTCGTCGACGGCTGCCGTACCGTCCGGGTAGACCTTGCTCACCTGCTCGAACCGGATCATGGGCTCACGCTAGAAGCGGGCGGGGGCGCCCGCACACGGTCCGCGGCCGAACGGTCGCGGACCACCACGGACCCGTGACCGACCACCGCCCCGGCCCCGGCCCCGGATCCGGACCTGACCGACCACCGCACCGAACCTGGAGCACCCTTGACCAGCTACCGCCAGCCCGGCGTCACCCTCACCGACCACCGCTTCTCGGTCCCGCTCGACCACGCGAACCCGGCGGGGGAGCGGATAGAGCTGTACGGGCGCGAGGCCGTGGCCACCGCGAAGGCCGGCGACGACCTGCCGTGGCTGCTCTATCTGGAGGGCGGACCCGGCTTCGGAGCCCGCCGCTTCATCGGCCGGCAGGCATGGCTCGGGCGCGCCCTGGAGGAATTCCGGGTGCTCTTCCTCGACCAGCGCGGCACCGGCCTCTCCACGCCCGCCAACCGCCAGACACTCCCGGCGCGCGGCGACGCCCGGCAACAGGCCGGCTACCTCGCCCACTTCAGGTCCGACAACATCGTGCGGGACTGCGAGGCCGTCCGGCGCGAGGTCACCGGCGGCGCCCCGTGGACCCTCCTGGGCCAGAGCTTCGGCGGCTTCTGCGCCGTCCGCTATCTCTCCGTCGCGCCCGAGGGCCTGCGCACCGTGCTGATCACCGGCGGGCTGCCCGCCCTCGACGGCGGTCCCGACGACGTCTACCGCGCCGCCTACCCGCGCATCGAACGCAAGGTCGCCGCCCACTACGCCCGCTACCCGCAGGACGTCGAACAGGCCAGGCGGATCGCCGGACACATCACCGAGCACCACCCCGTCCTGCCGAACGGCTACACCCTCACACCCGAGGCGTTCCAGTCCCTCGGCATCCTCCTCGGCGTCGGCGACGGCACCCACCAGCTGCACCACCTGCTGGAGAACGCCTTCGTCCCCACCCCCGGCGGCCCCGAACTCTCCGACACCTTCCAGGAGAACGTCGCCGCCCAGCTCTCGTTCGCCGGGCACCCGCTGTACGCACTCGTCCACGAGGCCATCTACGCCCACGGCGACCGGCCCACCGCCTGGTCGGCCGAGCGGGTGCGCGCGGAGTTCCCCCGCTTCGACGCGGCGCGGACCCTGGCCGGCGACACCCCGCTGGTCTTCACCGGCGAGACCATCCATCCCTGGCACTTCACCGCCGACCCCGCGCTGCGACCGCTGCGCGAGACGGCGGAGCTGCTCGCCGCCCGCGAGGACTGGCCGGCGCTGTACGACCCGGACCGGCTGGCCGCCAACGAGGTCCCGGTCGCCGCCGCCGTCTACCACGACGACATGTACGTCGACACGGCCCACTCGCTGGAGACGGCACGCGCCGTCCGGGGACTGCGCACCTGGGTCACCGACGAGTACGAGCACGACGGCGTCCGGGCCTCGGGCCCCCGGGTGCTCGACCGACTGCTGGCACTGGCGCGCGACGAGATCTGACGGCGGGGACGGCGGGAACGGCGGGACGCCTCCGACGCGGGACGCCCCCGGCCGGGCGTCCCGCGCGCACTGTCGGTCCGCCCGCACAGCGCATAAGCTCCCGGCTTCATGAGGGTTCTGATCTCCGTCGACATGGAGGGCGTCTCGGGAATCGTGCATTCCGCCGAGACGAATCCGGATCGCCACGACTACGAGCGGGGCCGCGCTCTGATGACGGCCGAGGTGAACGCCGTGATCGCGGGCGTCCTGGACGCCGACCCGGCGGCCGAGATCCTGGTCGCCGACGCGCACGGGCCGTTCCGTAACCTGCTGCCCGAGGAGCTGGACCGGCGGGTCGGGCTGGTCCGCGGGAAACCCCGTCCCATGGGCATGCTCGGCGGGCTCGACGAGCACACCGACGCGGTGATGTTCGTCGGCTACCACGCCCGGGCCGGCGGCGGCCCGGCCGTGCTGGCCCACACCATGAGCGACGCCGTACTGGACGTACGGGTGGGCGGGCGTTCCCTCGGCGAGATCGGTCTGAACGCCGCCATGGCCGGGCACGCGGGTGCGCCGGTCCTGCTGCTCAGCGGCGACGACGCGGCCTGCGCCGAACTCGCCGAACTGGTGCCCCCGGCGGTCACCGTCGCGGTCAAACAGGCCCTCGGTCAGTCCGCCGCCGTGGCGCTGCATCCGCAGGAGGCCCGGGAGCGGCTGCGGCAGGCGGCCGCGGTCGCCGTCGAACAGCGGGCGCGGGTCGAGCCGTTCGTCCTCGACGGGCCGCTCGCCGTCGAGATCGACCTCCACGGCGCCCACACGGTCGACCTGGCGACACTCGTGCCGGGTGTCTCACGCGCCGCGGGCGGCCGGACGGTCGGCTTCACCGCCGCCGACTTCGCCGACGCCTACCGGCTCGTCCTGCTGCTCGTGCAGCTCGCCCGCGTCACGCCCCCGTAGGCCCTGTCCGGCGGGGCCGCCTCAGCGAGAACTCGTTGCCGTCGGGGTCGAGCATCGACACCCGGTCGCCGTCGTCCCCGCCGGTGTCGGTGCGTGTCGCGCCGAGCGAGACCAGGCGGTCGACTTCCGCCTCCAGACCGGCGCCCGAGCCCGCGTCGGTTCCACTGCCCGGGTCGGCGTCGGCGTCGGCGGGGAGCGTCAGCTCGAAGTGCAGCCTGTTCGTGCCCGTCTTCGGCGCCACCGGCGGACCGCCCCATGTGATCTTCGTCCCGCCGTCCGGCGACTGGATCGCGGTCTCCTCGTCCTGGTCCCACACCAGCGGCCACCGCAGCGCCTCGCTCCAGAAGTAACCGACCTCCCGCGTACCGTCGCAGGCCAGCGCACCGATGAAACCGGTGCCGGCGAGGAACTCGTTGCCCGGCTCGATGACGCAGAACTCGTTGCCGTCCGGGTCGGCGAGCACCACATGCCCCTCCTCCGGGAGCTGGCCCACGTCGATGTGGTTCCCGCCCAGTTCCAGGGCCCTGGCCACCGTCCGGCGCTGATCCTCCGGCGATGTGCTCGTCAGGTCGAAGTGCGCCCTGTTCTCCCCGGTCCTCGGCTCCTGACTCGGCAGGAAGCGGATCCGGAACCCCGCGGAGCCGGGCGGCAGGAGCGCGATGCCGTCGTCCGGACCCGCAGCCGGCTCCCAGCCCAGGACACCGGACCAGAACCGCGCGAGGTCCGGCGGCCGGGTCGCGTTGAAACAGATCGCGAACAGTTGACTGGTCATACCCCGTGTCTCTCCGATCCGCCGACGGCCGGCACGCCCCGCCCGCGGGCGCAGCCTAGGGGCAGCCGTACGGCACCGCATCCGGGTTTCCGGCCCCGGAGGAGCCCCCGGACGCCCCGAGACGACGCGCCTGCCGAACGGCACGGTGCGTCAGCCGGCGTCACCCGTCGGGCGTCTGACAGGACCTAACCTGCGGGCATGACTGATTCGACCGGACAGCTCGCGCCCATGCCCGCCGACTGGCGACGCGCCCTCGCGGTGGTCGCCCACCCCGACGACCTGGAGTACGGCTGCTCGGCCGCCGTCGCCGTCTGGACCGATGAGGGCCGCGAGGTCACGTATCTCCTCGCGACCCGGGGCGAGGCGGGGATCGACACGATCGACCCCGCCGCCGCGGGCCCGCTGCGCGAGCGGGAGCAGCGGGCGAGCGCGGCCGTCGTCGGTGTGTCCGAGGTGGTCTTCCTGGACCACAGGGACGGTGTGATCGAGGAAGGGCTCGCGCTGCGCCGCGACATCGCCGCGGCCATCCGCCGCCACCGGCCCGAACTCGTCATCACCCTCAACCACCGCGACACCTGGGGCGCCGCCGCCTGGAACACCCCGGACCACCGTGCCGTCGGGCGCGCGACCCTCGACGCGGCCGGGGACGCGGGCAACCGGTGGATCTTCCCCGAACTCGCGGAGCAGGGGCTCCAGCCGTGGGACGGGGTGCGCTGGGTGGCCGTCGCGGGATCCGCCACCCCGACGCACGCCGTCGACGCGACGGCCGGGCTGGAGCGCTCCGTACAGTCGCTGCTCGAACACCGCAGCTATATCGAGGTGCTGACGGACGAGGACCCCGAGGCGTACTGCCGTACGTTCCTCATGGCCAACGCGCGGGAGGTGGCCGCGCGCTTCGGCGGTCGGCCCGCGGTGGCCTTCGAGGTCTTCGGCCGCTGACCCGGCACCCCGCACGCGGCCGTCCCGACGGTTTTTGGTGGTTTCGCAGCACGGCGAGCGCATCGCTCCCGTGATGTGGTTACCGGATGGAGAGACGGGTGCGGCGCGGAACGACCGGTGACATGGACGAGCGGCACTCCCGCCTCCAGCAGTATCCCTGGCTGCCCCCGGTGCTGCTCGTCGGTTCCGTCGGCCTCGAACTGGTGACGCCCAAGATCGTCAGCGGCGCCGCGCTCATCGCCGTCGCCGCCATGGCGGCGGCCATCAGCGGCACGTTCCGCTACACCCTGCTGATCGTGGCCATCGGTATCGGGCTCACCAGCGTCTCCGCGATCCAGAGTCACCACGGCTACGCGTCGGCGACCGTGCAGCTGCTGGAGATCGTGATCGCCTCGGCGCTCGCGCTGGCCGTCCGGCGCATGCTCGACAGCCAGAGCGCGCGCTTCTCCCGGGTGAGATCCACCGCAGAGCAGTTGCAGCGCGCCGTACTGCCGCCGCTGCCCAGGATCGTCGGCCCGCTGACCGTCGCCTGCCGCTACGAGGCGGCGGACGCCGCAGCCAGGATCGGTGGTGATCTCTACGCCGTGGAGGAGACGCCCTTCGGGCTGCGGCTGCTCATCGCCGATGTACGGGGCAAGGGGCTCGGCGCGGTGTCCGCCGTCTCCATCATCGTCGGCGCGTTCCGTGAGCGCGCCGAGTCCGAGCCCGACCTGGTGGGACTCGCCGAACGGCTCGACCGCGCCATCGTCCGTTCCGTCGAGCAGTACGCCGACCCGTTCGCCGTCGACGCCGCCGAGGCATTCGCCACCGCGCTGCTCGTCGAGATCGACCGGCCCGGCACCACGATGCGGCTGCTGAGCTGCGGCCACCCCGCCCCCTATCTCGTACGGAACGGTGAGGTGAGCCGGCTGGACACCGGTCAGCCGACGCCTCCGCTGGGTATGCGCGACCTCGCGCCCGGCATCGGCGGCACCCGCTCGTACGACTTCCCCGCCGGCGCCACCCTGCTCTGTGTCACGGACGGGGTGACGGAGGCGCGGAACGCGGAGGGGACCTTCTACGACCCCCGCACCGATCTGAAGCCGGTCCCGGACGCGGACCCGGAGCGGCTGATCGGGGCCCTGTTCTCGTCGGTGGGCCGGTGGGCCAAGGGCGGGCGCGACGACGACGTGGCGGTGCTCGCGGTCGCGCGTCACGACACCGACGAGCCTGTTCCCCCAGGGCAAGCGACCGCTTAGTATGCGAGGGAGCGCGTACCGACCCCCAGCTGTGGAGGCCCCCGAATGCAGGCATGGCGAGTGCACCGGAACGGCGAGCCGGGCGAGGTGATGCGGCTGGACGAGGTGGACAGGCCGACGCCCGGCGACGGTCAGCTCCTGCTGAAGGTCCTCGCCGCGGACGTCAACTTCCCCGACGCCCTGCTCTGCCGGGGGCAGTACCAGGTCCGGCCGCCGCTGCCCTTCACACCCGGCGTCGAGGTCTGCGGCGAGACGCCGGACGGGCGGCGCGTCATCGCGACACCCGCGCTGCCCGACGGCGGACTCGCCGAGTACGTCGTCGCGGACGAGGCCGCCGTGCTCCCCGCGCCGGACGCGCTCGACGACGCGGAGGCGGCGGCCCTGCACATCGGCTACCAGACGGGCTGGTTCGGACTGCACCGCAGGGCCCGCCTCCAGGCGGGCGAGACGCTGCTCGTGCACGCCGCCGCCGGAGGCGTCGGCAGCGCGGCCGTCCAGCTGGGCAAGGCCGCGGGCGCCACCGTCATCGGCGTGGCCGGCGGGCGCAACAAGGTGCGGGTGGCGCGGGAGTTGGGCTGCGACCATGTCATCGACCGGCGCACCGACGACATCGTCATCGCCGTCAAGGACCTCACCGGCGGGCGCGGCGCCGATGTCGTCTACGACCCGGTAGGCGGCGACGCGTACACCAAGTCCGCCAAGTGCGTCGCCTTCGAGGGGCGCATCCTCGTCATCGGCTTCGCGAGCGGCACCATCCCGGCTCCCGCACTCAACCACGCGCTGGTGAAGAACTACTCGATCGTCGGGCTGCACTGGGGCCTGTACAACCAGAAGGATCCCGCCGCGATCCTCCGCTGCCACCGGGAACTGACGGAACTGGCCGCCAAGGGCGTCGTCAAGCCCCTGATCAGCGAGCGGGTGCCGATGGCCGAGGGCGCCTCGGCCGTCCAGCGCGTGGCCGACGGCACCACCACCGGGCGACTGGTCGTCCTCCCCGGCCTGGCCGCCGCACCCGGGGCGGGCGCCCGGTGACCGCGCCCGACGCGGCCGGACTGCGCCGCCGCACCGAGGAGTTGCTCGCCGCGCACCCGCCGACCGGCACGGCACCGGGCGACTTCCTGAAGGCCCGCTTCGACGCCGGGCTCGCCTGGGTGCACTTCCCGGCCGGACTCGGCGGACTCGGCGCCCCGCGCTCGCTCCAGTCGGTCGTCGACGCCGAACTGGCCGCCGCGGGCGCCCCCGACAACGACCCGCGCCGTATCGGCATCGGCCTGGGCATGGCCGCGCCGACGATCCTCGCGTACGGCACCGACGAGCAGAAGCGCCGCTTCCTGCGGCCCCTGTGGGTCGGCGAGGAGGTCTGGTGCCAGCTCTTCAGCGAACCCGGCGCCGGATCCGACCTCGCCGCGCTCGCGACCCGCGCCGTACGCGACGGCGCGGGCGGTCAGGACGGTGTGGGCGGTGGCGCGGGCGATGCCGACGGTCCGGGTGGCGGAGACTGGATCGTCAACGGGCAGAAGGTGTGGACCTCCAGCGCCCATCTCGCCCGCTGGGCCATCCTCATAGCCCGTACCGACCCCGCCCTGCCCAAGCACCGGGGCATCAGCTACTTCATCTGCGACATGACCGCCCCCGGCGTCGAGGTCCGGCCGCTGCGCCAGATAACCGGCGAGGCCGAGTTCAACGAGGTGTTCCTCACCGACGTCCGCATCCCCGACGCGCACCGGCTCGGCCCGGTCGGCGACGGCTGGAAGGTCGCGCGGACCACCCTCATGAACGAACGTGTCTCCATCGGGGGCGCCCGCCTGCCCCGTGAGGGCGGCATGATCGGCCCGGTCTCCCGGACCTGGCGCGAGCGTCCCGAACTGCGCACCCACGACCTCCACCAGCGTCTGCTCACGCTCTGGGTGGAGGCCGAAGTCGCACGGCTGACCGGTGAACGCCTGCGCCAGCAGCTCGCCGTGGGCAGGCCCGGACCCGAAGGCTCGGGCCTGAAGCTGTCGTTCGCCCGGCTCAACCAGGAGATCAGCGGACTGGAAGTCGAACTTCTCGGCGACGAGGGCCTGTTGTACGACGACTGGACGATGCGGCGCCCGGAGCTGGTCGACTTCACCGGCCGCGAGGCGGGCTACCGCTATCTGCGCTCGAAGGGCAACTCCATCGAGGGCGGTACGAGCGAGGTACTGCTCAACATCGTCGCCGAACGCGTCCTCGGGCTGCCCGCAGAGCCGCGCGACGACAAGGACGTCGCATGGAAGGACCTCGCCCGATGAGCACGGTGAACGACACGAAGACGGATACGAACGCGGACGCGGACGCGGCGACCGGGACCGGGACGGCCGGGCCCGCGCCCGACCTGCTGTACTCCGAGGCCGAGGACGACCTGCGCGCCGCCGTACGGTCCCTGCTCACCGACCGCGCCGACCTCCCCGGCGCGCTCGCCCGCGCCGAATCGGGCGCGCCCTACGACACCGCCCTCTGGACGTCGCTGGCCGCCGGGATCGGCGCGGCCGGGTTGCTCGTCCCCGAAGCCCTCGGCGGTCAGGGGGCGAGCCACCGCGAGGCGGCGGTGGTGCTGGAGGAGCTGGGCCGGGCGGTCACGCCCGCGCCCTATCTGACCAGCTCAGTCATCGCGACGCAGACGCTGCTCGCCCTGGACCCGGGGAGCGCGGGGAGCGCTGCCGTTGCGGAGCTGCTCGGCGCGCTGGCCACGGGCCGTAAGGTCGCCGTGCTCGCCGTCCCGCTCTCCACCGGTCCGGACGCCCCGCTCCCCACCGCCACCGCGAGCGGCGGCGTCAGGGCCGTCGCCGACGCCACGATCGCCGACGTCCTGCTCGTCCCGGGCGACGACGGGCTGTACGCGGTCGAGAGGTCGGCGCCCGGCGTCACCGTCCGCCCCGGTACCCCGCTGGACCTCACGCGCCCGCTGGCCACCGTCACCGTGGACCCCGCCGCCCTCGCCGCCGGGACACGGCTCGCAGACCGGGGGACCGGTCCCGGCGCAGCGGAGGCCGCCGTACGCCGTGGACTGCTCGCGGGCGCGGGACTGCTCGCCTCGGAGCAACTCGGGCTCGCGGAGTGGTGCTTGGAGGAGACGGTGCGGCACACCCGCGAACGGCACCAGTTCAACCGGCCCATCGGCTCCTTCCAGGCGCTCAAGCACCGGATGGCCCAGCTCTGGCTGGAGGTCGTGTCGGCGCGCGCCGCCGCCCGGAGCGCCGCCGACGCGCTCGCCGCCGACAGCCCGGAGGCGCCGCTCGCCGTGGCGGTGGCCCAGGCGTACTGCGGCCGGGTCGCGGTGCACGCGGCCGAGGAGTGCGTCCAGCTCCACGGCGGCATCGGCATGACCTGGGAGCACCCCGCGCATCTGTCTCTCAAGCGTGCCAAGTCCGGTGAGATCGCGCTGGGTTCGACCGGATCGCACCAAGAGAGGGTCGCGACCCTGGCCGCGCTGCCCGCGCCCGGCGCCCCGGCACCGTAGTTCCGGCCGCCGGCCGGCTCCCCCGCGCCCTGGACAAGCACCCCTTTACATACTGTTTAATTGCGAGTCGTTCGCAATAACGTGTGATCTTCAGTAGGGGTGTGGAATCCATGACCGCCCGTTCGATACGCGGCACGGCCGCGGCGGCGCTGGCCGGTTCGCTGGCCTTCGCCGCCGCGGCCTGCTCGAACCCGGACAGCGGCTCCGGCCCCGACGGCGCGGACCAGGAGTCCGCGGTCGTCGGGATCGCCTACGAGCCGGACAGCCTCAGCCCGCTGCTCGGCTTCGGCAAGGACGGCAACTCCAAGCTCTTCGACGGGCTGCTCGCGGTCGACCGCGACATGAACCTCAAGCCCGCGCTCGCCTCCGCGCTTCCCGAGGTCGGCGCGGACGGCACGACCTACACCTACCGGCTGCGCGACGACGTGAAGTTCAGCGACGGCAAGCCCTTCAGCGCCGCGGACGTCGTCTTCACCTACCGCACCATCCTCGACGCGAAGACCAACAACCCGTCCAAGACCGAGCTGGCGGCGATCGAGGACGTCACGGCCAAGGGCGAGCACACCGTCGTCTTCACCCTCAAGTACCCCTACGCGCCCTTCGCCCAGCGGACCGTGCTGCCGATAGCGCCGGAGCATCTCGCGGGCAGACAGGACGTCAACACCGGCCCGTTCACCACCAAGCCCGTCGGTACGGGGCCCTATGTCCTCACCAACTGGTCCAAGGGCGAGAAGATCAGCTTCAAGGCCAACCCGGACTACTGGGACGGCGCGCCCAAGGTGGAGAAGTTCACCATGGCGATCATCAAGGACGACGACGTCCGCGCCACCCGGCTGCGCGCCGGAGACCTCGACGGCGCGATCCTGCCGCCCAACCTCGCCAAGGGCTTCGAGAACGACAAGGGCAGGCGGACCTACTCGGCCACGTCCTACGACTACCGAACCGTCACCCTCCCCACCCACAACAAGGTCGCGGGCGACAACGCGGTACGCCGCGCGCTGGATGTCGCCGTCGACCGCGACACCATGGTCGACAAGATCCTCGACGGTGCCGGCCGGGCCGCCTACGGCCCGGTCCCCACCGGCAGCGAGTGGTTCACCAAGGGCACCGAGCGCGCACACGACCTCGCGAAGGCCGAGCGGATCCTCGACGAGGCGGGCTGGCGGACCGGCCGGGACGGCGTGCGCAGCAAGGACGGGGTGCGCGCCGGTTTCCCGCTCTGGTACCTGACCGGCGACAAACTCCGCCAGGACCACGCGCTCGCCTACGCCTCCGACGCCAGGAAGGCCGGCATCGACATCAAGACCCAGGCCGGCACCTGGGAGGTCATCGAGCCGCGGATGAAGACCGACGCGGTCCTGGCGGGCGGCGGAGCCCCCGGCGACCCGGACTTCGACCAGTTCGGCCTGCTCAACTCCGGCCTCGCGGGCGACGGCTTCAACAACATGGCCTGGTACGACAACCCGGCCGTCGACAAGGCCCTCGACGCCGGTCGCGAGAGCGGGGACAAGCAGGAGCGCAAGGCCGCGTACGACACCGTCCAGCGTGAGCTGGCGAAGGACCCCGGCTACACCTTCCTCACCCACGTCGACCACGTGTACGTCGTCGACGACACCTGGGGCACCCTGACCACCCAGGTCGAGCCGCACGACCACGGACTCGCGTCCGGCCCGTGGTGGAACGTCGAGAAGTGGGCCCGCACACCGTGAACCGACGCCTCCCGTGGGGGGCGATGGCCCGAATGACGGGGCGGCGGCTGCTCCTCGCCGCCCCCGTCCTGCTGGTCGTCACCTTCGGCGTCTTCGCCGTCGCCGCCGCCTCACCCTTCGACCCCGTCAAGGCGTACGCCGGCACCGCCGGCCTCACCGCCTCGCAGGAGACCCTCGACCAGCTGCGCGCCAACCTGGGCGTCGACCGGCCGCTCGTCGCACGCTGGTGGGAGTGGCTGACATCGGCCGTCACCGGCGATCTCGGCGACTCCGGCGTCATGCGCCGGCCGGTCGCCGACGTGATCACCGAACGCCTCGGCTGGTCAGTGCTCCTGGCCACCTCCGCCTTCGTCCTCGCGATCCTCCTCGGCACGGCGCTCGGGGTGGCCGCGGCCCGGCGCCCCGGCGGCTGGCTCGACCGCTGCGTCAGCTCCACCGCGTACACCCTGGAGGCCGCGCCCGCCTTCTGGCTCGGACTGCTCGCCATCTGGTTCTTCGCCCTGCGGCTCGGTGTCCTGCCGGCCGGCGGGCTCACCGACTCCGGGAGCGACACCGTCACCTTCGGCCAGGTCGCCTCGCACCTGGTGCTGCCCGCCGCGGTGCTCGGTGTCTCGCAGATGCCGTGGTTCTACCTCTACGTACGGCAGGGCGTCGCCGACGCGCTGGAGGAGGACCCCGTACGCGGGGCGCGCGCCCGCGGACTGGGCGAACGCACCGTACTGCTCGGCCACGCCTGGCGTTCCGGCATGCTGCCGATGCTCACCCTCATCGGCTCCCGCGTCCCCGAACTCATCACCGGCGCGCTCCTCATCGAGACGGTCTTCAGCTGGCCGGGGATCGCCGCGGCGACCGTCGAGGCGGCGACCTCCGTGGACTTCCCGCTGCTGGCCGCGCTGACCGTGCTCGCCACGGTCGCCGTGCTCATCGGCAACCTCCTCTCCGACCTGCTGTACGGACTCGCCGACCCGAGGGTGGGCTTCGATGGCTGACACCACCACGCGCACGCCGCGTCCCGGGAACGCGCCGAAGACGGCGGGCGACCCGCTGTGGCGCTCACGCGGGCGCAGCCGCCGCTCGACCCGGAACGTCCGCGCGGCCACCTCGGCCGTGATCGTCGCCGCGGTGGTGCTGGCCGTCCTGATCGTCCCGCCGGTCGTCCGGCTCGACGAACAGGCCGTCGACCTCGCGCTCAAACTCCAGCCACCGTCCCTCGCCCACCCGTTCGGCACCGACGACGTCGGCCGCGATCTGCTGCTGCGCTGTGTGTACGGGCTCCGCGTCTCCCTCCTCGTCGGGCTGGTCGCCGCCCTCGTGGCCACCGTCATCGGCACCGCCGTCGGGGCCGCGGCCGCGGCCTTCGGCGGCTGGACCGACCGCGTCGTCATGCGTCTCGTCGACACCTTCTCCTCGGTGCCGCACCTGCTCCTCGGGATCTTCATCGTCGCGATGTTCCGGCCCGGCGTCTGGCCGGTGATCGTGTCCGTCGCGCTGACCCACTGGCTCTCCACCGCCAGGATCGTCCGCTCCGAGGTCCTGTCGCTGCGCTCGCGGCCCTACGTGGACGCCGCGGTCTCCGGCGGCTCATCGCGGTGGCGGGTCACCGTGCGCCATCTGCTGCCGGGGGTCCTGCCGCAGGCGGGGCTCGCCGCCGTGCTGATGGTGCCGCACGCCATGTGGCACGAGTCGGCGCTCTCCTTCCTCGGCCTCGGACTGCCCAGCCACCAGGCGAGCCTCGGCAACCTGGTGCAGACGGCGCGCGGTTCGCTGCTCGCGGGGGACTGGTGGCCGACGCTGTTCCCCGGTCTGTTCCTGATCGTCCCGACGCTCGCCATCGCCGGCCTCGCCGGGGTGTGGCGGGAACGGATCAATCCGCGCCGCCGATCGGAGCTGATGCTGTGACCACCCCCTCGTCCCCGGCCCGGACGCCGGATCCGGCCCCCTCGGCCGGGACGTCACCCGTACTGTCCGTACGGGGCCTCGGCGTCCGCTTCCGGATGCGCGGCGGACGGCACATCGCGGCCGTCACCGACGCCACCTTCGACCTCGCCGCGGGCGAATGCCTCGTGCTCGTCGGTGAGAGCGGCTGCGGGAAGTCCGTCCTCGCGTCGGCGCTGCTCGGCCTGCTGCCCGGCAACGCGCAGACCACCGGAGCCGCCCTGCTCGCCGGTCCCGGCCCGGCGGCGCCCACCGATCTGCTCGCCGCCGACGAACGGACCCTGGCCCGTACCGTACGCGGCCGGCGGATCGGCCTCGTACCGCAGAGCCCCGCCGCACACCTCACCCCCGTACGCACCGTGCGCTCCCAACTCGTAGAAGTCTTGCGCGAGTTGACAGGCGTCCGGGGCCCCGCGCTCACCAAGGCCGCCGAGACCGCGGCCGGACGCGCGGCCTTCCCCGCCGACCATCTCGACCGCTACCCGCACGAACTCTCCGGCGGTCTCGCGCAGCGCGCCGCGACGGCCCTCGCGCTCATCGGGGACGCCCCGCTGCTGCTGGCGGACGAGCCGACGACCGGACTCGACCGCGAACTGGTCGACCGCACCGCCGACGAACTGCGACGCCACACCGACGACGGCCGCGCCCTGCTGATGATCACTCACGATCTGGCGGCTGCCGAACGGATCGCCGACCGCGTCGCCGTCATGTACGCGGGCCGGATCGTCGAACTCAGCCCCGCCGCACGCTTCTTCGGCGCCCCCGGACCGCGCCACCCCTACGCGCGCGGTCTGCTCGACGCGCTGCCCGAGCGGGAGTTCACCGCCATCCCCGGGATGCCGCCGGAGCTGGGCGACCTCCCCGACGGCTGCGCCTTCGCGGCCCGCTGCCCCCGGGCCACCGAGAGCTGCGCCGTGCTCCCCGTCCTGACACCCGGTCACGGTTCGTCCGTCGCCTGCCACCACGCCGAGGAGCGCGTCGATGCTTGAACTCCTCGGCATCACCGCCGGATACGGGCGGGGCGCCCCCGTCGTCAGGGGAGCGTCCGTCACCGTCGCCCCCGGTGAGTCGGTGGGACTCCTCGGCCCCAGCGGCTGCGGCAAGTCCACTCTCGCCCGCGTCGCCGCCCTGCTCCACCGGCCCGACGCGGGCACCGTCACCCTCGACGGCGAGCGCGTCACCGGCTGGCGCCACCGCGCGCCGAGGGCGCGACGCACCGCGATCGGTGTGGTCTTCCAGCAGCCCCGGCTGTCGGCCGACCCCCGGATGCGGCTGCGCGACCTGATCGCCGAACCACTGCGCGCGGGCGGCAGGCGCGACGAGGCCGCCGACCGGGTGCGGGAGCTGGCGGGCACCGTCGGGCTCACGGACGATCTGCTCGGCCGCCGGCCCCACGAGGTCAGCGACGGTCAGCTGCAACGTGCCTGTCTGGCCCGCGCGCTGGTGCTGCGCCCGCGCTGGCTGGTCTGCGACGAGATGACCGCGATGCTCGACGCGTCGACCACGGCCGCACTGGTCACGGTGGTCGAGGAGTACCGGCGCGCCCAGGGCGCCGGACTGCTGGCCGTCGGCCACGACCGGGTGCTGCTGGAGCGCTGGTGCGACCGTACGGTCGGCTGGCCGGAGATCACCGGGGCTGTCTGAACCACAGCCGTCGGGTCGCCGAACTCTGGTTGGCCCCCTGCCCCTTGAGGCCGTCGGCGGCGGATACTCGCCCAGGCTCCAGTCGTCCGCCCCTCACACCCCGGAGGCATCATGGCCCTCACCACCCGACGCAGAGCGGTGACCACCCTCGCCGCCGCGTTCGCCGGAGCAGTCGCCGTCCCCTCGTACGCGCGGGCGACGGAGCGCGGCGGTCCCGCGCCGCTTCGACGCGCCCACGCGCACAACGACTACCTGCACGAGCGGCCCCTCCACGACGCGCTGTCGCACCGCTTCACCAGCGTCGAGGCCGATGTCTTCCTGGTCGACGGGGAGTTGCTGGTCGCCCACGAGCCGGAGACGCTCGACCCCACACGTACGCTCCGCTCGCTCTACCTCGACCCGCTGCGCGAGCGGGTGCGGGCCAACGGCGGGGCCGTCTACCGGGGCCACCACCGGCCGGTGCAACTGCTCATCGACATCAAGGCGGACGGCGCCGCCGCCTATCTGGAGCTCCACCGCCAACTGCGCGCCCACCGCTCGATGCTGAGCACCTACTCCCACGGCTCGGTGCGGTACGGAGCCGTCACCCCGGTCATCTCCGGCGACCGCGCCGCCCGCGTCCCGATGGAGGCGCAGCAGGTGCGCCACGCGTTCTACGACGGCCGGCTGGACGACCTCGGCAGCACGGCACGCGCCTCGTTCATCCCGCTCATCAGCAGCAACTGGACAACGAGCTTCACCTGGCAGGGAGTCGGCGCCTTCCCCGCCACCGAACGCGCCGAGCTGCACCGCATCGTCCGCGCCGCCCACCGGCGGGGACAGCGCGTCCGCTTCTGGGCCACCCCCGACCTCGCCGGGCCCGCCCGCGACGCCGTCTGGACCGAGCTGCTCGACGTGGGCGTCGACCACGTCAACACCGACGACCTCGCCGGCCTGGAGCGCTTCCTGACCGCGAACGACCGGTAGTCAACCCGTACGGCCTACACGCCAGTTGCCCGAACAGCCCCTCCGCTCCGCCAGACTGACGGCCGAATGCCGCAATTCCGGCGCGGCGGAGGAGGTTGACGATGGCCATTTCGATCTCACTGGTCCTGCTTCTGTTGCTACTGGCCGTGATCTTCGTGCGCAACGGCGGACTCAAGATGGGGCACGCGATCGTCTGCGTGCTGCTCGGGTTCTTCCTCGCGGGCACGAGCATGGCCCCCACGATCCAGGACGGGATCAACTCCACGGCGAACGTGGTGAGCAGCCTCCAGCCATGAGGAGACGCCCCGGGGACCGGCCATGATCGGCGGGGCTCAGGCCAGCCGTGAGCGGATGAGGAACCGCACCCCTTCCGGCGCCTCCAGCGAGAAGCCGCTGCCGCGTCCCTCCACGACGTCCACGATCAACCGGGTGTGCCGCCACGCCTCGTACTGGCTCACCGACATCCAGAACGGCACCGGCTCGGTGACGCCCTCCACCTCCAGGGACTGGAGCAGCACGTCCGAGTTCCCCGTACGGAACTCGCCGTCCGGGTAGCACATCGGCGCGCTGCCGTCACAGCAGCCGCCCGACTGGTGGAACATCAGCGGTCCGTGGTCCGCCCGCAGCCGCCGTATCAGATCGGCGGCCGCGGGTGTCACCTCCACGCGCGCGGTCTCCTCTTGACTCATCCCGCCAGTGAACAGGACGCAACGTTGCATGAAGGTTGCGTGCCTGACCGGCCGTCCCTGAAATGCCATCAGTTAATTTATGGCTACCTATTCCGCAGAGTGTCCGCCGGTGCTATTTATATAGAGTCCATGACCCCACTCATCGGAGAAGTATTCGTGCGCTCAAAAAGACCAATCATCGCCGCACTTCTGGCAATGGTCGTAGCCGCAACCATCGCCCCCACAGCGACCGCGGCCCCGAAGGCGGACGGTAAGTACGTCGCCATCGGCGACTCCTACGCCGTCGCTCCCGGTACGCGTACCTACGACAACCCCGACGACCCGTGCCGGCGCGGTCCGCTGACCTACCCCCGGCTCTGGGCCGCCCAGCACCCGTCCGTCGGTTTCGTCGAGGCATCGTGCTCCGGCGCCACCACGGCCGATGTCGCCAGCACCCAGATACCGCAGCTGACGGCGGACACCACACTGGTAACGGTGCAGGTCGGAGGCAACGACGTCGGTTTCGTCGATGTCCTGACCAACTGCATCCTGACGATCGACGACGCGGACTGCATCGCCGGCGTCGAGCTCGCGAAGCAGGCCGCGCAGGGCGCCCTGTCTCCCGCGCTCGCGCAGACCTATGGCGCGGTGCGGGCCGCCGCGCCGTCGGCCAAGGTCGTCGTCGTGGGCTACCCGCGCCTCTACAAGATCGGCGGGAACTGCGGAATCCTCGGTCTCAGCGACGCGGAGCGTGCGGCCATGAATTCAGCGGCCGACGTACTGAACGACATTATGTCGAGCCGGGCATCCGAGGCCGGATTCACCTTCCTCGACCCGCGCCCCTCATTCGACCAGCACGCGCTCTGCTCGGGCGGGTCGGAATGGGTGACGAGTCTGGAATGGGACAAGATCAATGAGTCCTACCACCCGAATGTGGAAGGACACAGGGACGGATATCTCGCGTCCCTGAACGCCATTACCGGCTGACTCGGTCGCACTGATCGAGAACGCTGAGAACGGCTGAGATAAGTGAGGGCATTCCGCTTCCGAGCGGAATGCCCTCACCGCTTCTCACCGGATCACCGGCACCGGCCCCCCGGCCGGGCCGCTGCCGGCGACCGGGGAGCCCGCGACCTCCGGGAGGTCGCCGGCACCGTTGTCACCGCCGTCGCCGACCAGCATCTGGGAGGCGGCGAGTTCGCGGTACAGCACATCGGCCTCGACCAGCTCCTCGTGCGTCCCCGTGCCACGGACCCGGCCGTGTTCGAGCACCACGATCTGCTCCGCCCCGGTCACCGTGGAGAGCCGGTGCGCGATCAGGATGACGGTGCAGCGCCGCGCCGCCTGCTCGACCGCCTCCCGCAGCGCCCGCTCGTTGCTGGCGTCGAGCTGCGCCGTCGCCTCGTCCAGCAGCAGAACCTCGGGACCGCGCAGCAGGGCGCGCGCGATGGCGAGCCGCTGCCGTTCACCGCCCGACAGCGCGACACCCCGGCTGCCGACCTCCGTGCGCAGCCCGTCCGGCAGCCGTTCGATCAGTGAGTCGAGCCGGGTCAGCCGCAGGACCTCCGCCACCTCCCCGGCCGACACGTCCGACGCCGCGTACGTGAGGTTGTCCTCGATCGTCCCCGCCATGACGGGTGACTCCTGCTCGACGTAGGAGATCCGGCGGCGCACCTCGGCGCGGGGCAGCGTGGCGATGTCCGCACCGCCGATCAGGATCCGGCCGGCCGAGGGCTCGTAGAACCGCTGGAGCAGGGCGAACATCGTGGTCTTGCCCGCTCCCGACAGACCCACCAGCGCGGTCTGGGTGCCACCGCGCACCGTGTACGAGACGCCGCGCAGCGCGGGGGACCGGTCCGGGTAGGAGAAGTGGACGTCCCGGAACTCGACCGGCGGCGCGTTCGTCCCGTCCCAACGGCCCCCGCCCGCACGCCCGTCACTGTCGGCTCCACCGTCACGATCGGTGTCGACGTCGTCCTCGATCGGCATCCGCCCGACCTGCTCGATGCGCCCCACCGCGCCCAGCCCCTGCTGAAGCATGCCGAGCCCCGCCACGAGCGAGCCGATCGGACTCGCCAGATAGAACACGTACAGCAGGAACGCGATGAGCGCCGAAGCCTCCAGGCCTCCCGAGGCGACCAGCGCGCCGCCCACCCCGAGCACGGCGAGGAACGCCGCCTGGATGGAGACACCCGACAGCACCTTGACCATCGCCACGTACCGCGCGCCGGTCAGTCCCGCCCGGTAGGCGCCGTCGACCGCCTCGCCCGCGCGCGCCGTCTCCCTGCCCTCGGCGCCGTTGGCCTTCACGGTCCTGGCCGCGCCCAGTGCCCGGTCCAGCGCCGCGCCGACGGAGCCGATCGACTCCTGCGAGCGGGCGACCGCCTCACGGATCCGGGGCAGGATGAGCACCATCACCAGCGTGACCGCCAGCAGCACCCCCACCGTCACTCCGAGCAGTCCCAGATGCACCAGCCCCATCAGCACCACGGCCCCCAGGATGCTGAGCACCCCGTTGGCGACCATCACCAGGCCCTCGGTCGCGGCGTTCTGCACGAGGGTGCTGTCGGAGGTGACACGGGAGATGAGGTCGCCCGGCGCGCGGCGGTCGAGCTCCGGCACCCGCAGCCGGATCAGCCGGAACACCAGGTCCCGGCGGATCTGCCGGACCACCCGCTCCGAGGTGCGCTGCTGCCACCAGGACTGGAGCCCGGTGAGCAGGGCACCGAGGACGACCAGCGCGGCCAGGAGCAGTACCGGCCCCATGACCCCGTCGCCGTCGGCCAGTCCGTCCAGTACGTGCTGCGCCACCAGCGGCTGTACGAGACCGGCCCCGCTCGCCGCGAGGAGGAGGAACAGGGTGGCGCACAGGACGAGCCGGTGCGGCCGGGCGTAACCCAGCAGGACCCGCAGGGGAGTTCTCCCCGACGGGTCGTCAGTGGCGCGGGTCCCGCCGGCGGGTCCGGCGGGGGATTCGGTGGGGGCGGATGCCGATGTCATGGGGGGTCCCGTGGTAGCGGTGGGGGAGTTCGGCGGGAGGCGGAGGGCTCAGCCGGACGCGGGGACGGGCGCGTGCCGTGCCGCGATCCGTTCGAGGTGGTCGGCGGCGGCCGACCTGCCGCCGGCCGCGCGCAGCGAGCGGCCGATGGACTCGGCGGCGGTCCGGTGGCCGCCGGTGTCGTCCAGCACGGTCCGGATCGCCGAGCCGAGCCGGGCGGCGTCCACGCGGCGGAAGCGGACACGCACACCGGCGCCCGCGTCGACCACCTGCCCGGCGACGATGGGCTGGTCGTCGCGGATCGGGGCGAGCACCAGCGGCAGGCCGTGCCACAGCGTCTCGCACACCGTGTTGTGCCCGGCGTGGCAGACGACGGCGTCGGCCCGTGCCAGCAGGTCGAGTTGGGGCACGTGCGGGCGCACGATCACCCCGGGCGGCACGGCTCCGAGGGTGCCGCCGGGATCGACCACGACCCCCTGCACACCGTCGCCGAGGGCGTCGAGCGCGGCCACCGCCTCGGTGAGGAAGCGACCCCCGGCGTCCGCGTTGGCCGTGCCGAGCGAGACGAGAACGAGGCGGCGGGCCGGGTCGAGCAGCTCCCAGGGGAAGTCCGGACCGCCCGCGCGGGGGGCGACGGCGGGGCCGACCAGATGGACGTGCCCGCCCGGCAGCGGCGTGTCGCCGACCAGCTCCCGTCCGGTGAACGCGATCACCCCGTGCGGTGAGAAGCGCGGGTCGCCCGACAGCGACGGATCGCCGACACGGGCCCGCAGCCCGCCGAGCAGACCGTCCAGCCAGGCACCGACCTTGGGCAACTCCGCCAGCGGGTCGACGAGTTCGGCCGAGGTGGTCGCGGATGTGACATGCACGATCCCGCGCCGTTCGGCGACCAGCGCGCCCGCGACGGCGTGCTGGTCGGTGAACACGGCGTCGGGCCGGAACGCGTCGATCGCCGCCTCGACACCGGGCGCCATCAGATCAGCGAGCGGGATGAAGAACTTCTCCCAGAGGTGCTGGAAGGCCGCGGGCCCCGCGAGGCCCGGGGGCCGGCTCAGCCCGCTGTCCGGCATGGCGCACTCGAACACCTCGGCCCCGGGGCCCGCGAGCGCCCGGATCTGATCGCCGTAGCCGGCCCACGCCACCTCATGGCCCCGGTGGAGCAGCTCACCGGCGACGGCGGCCAGCGGGTTGGTGTGCCCGACCAGTGGGGGGCCGACCAGCAGGAACCGTGTCACCGCACGGCCTCGGTCAGGGTGTGCTCCCGCACCCAGCGCAGGATCAGTTCCTGGGTCTCCTCGGTGCGCTCCACCAGCACCGAGTGGCCCTGGTCGGCCAGGACCACCGTGCGGCACGACATCAACTTGGCTTCCAGGTCCGGCACTTGCGCGCTCAGACCGGACTCGTCGCCGAAGATCGCCAGCACCGGGCAGCCGTCGAGGGCGTCGAGGCCGTCGTCGATGATCCGCCCGGCCGGGACGTCCTCGGCGAGGGTGGTCGTGGCCAGGATGCGGCTCGCTCCCCGGGACAGCCGGGCCGTGTGGGCGCCGTGGTTGGCCGAGATCCAGCCGATGACCTCCTCGCGGGCCAGCTGGCTCTTCGCGTCGCCGAGCCCGTCGGCCATGTGCCGGGTCCACTCGGCCACCGGCGGCTCCGACTCGATCATGGTGACGGTGGCGACCCGGTCGGGGTGCCAGGCGGCGAACGCGGTCGCGATCGTGCCGCCGAAGGAGTTGCCGACCACGTGCACCCGGCGCGTCTCGCCGAGCGCGTCGAGAACGCCGACGAGGTCCCCGACGAACGATTCGAGCCGGTAGCCCGTGGGCGGGCGTTCGCTGCGGCCGTGGCCCCGCAGGTCGTACATGATCACGTCGATGCCCGCCGCCGCGAACGCCGGTCCGAGCGTGAAGTAGTAGCTGGCCAGACTGTCCGTGAGCAGCCCGTGGACGAACACGACGACCGGCGGCTCGCCGCCGTCGGCCGGCGGGTTCGCCGCGGGCAGCCGCTGGACATGGGTGGTGATCTCCCCGGTGCGTATCTTCGCCATCGGATCAGACCTTCCCGTCGGCGTGCAGGGAGGCGGCGACGTAGTCGATCAGCTCGCCCACCGTGAGCGCGATGATCTCCTCCAGATCCAGATCGGCGATGAACAGGGCGAGGTTGACCCGGTCGCCGTAGTGCTCGCGCAGCGAACCGGCCAGGGTCACCAGATCGATGCTCTCCAGTTCGAGATCGTCGTGGAAGCTGGTCTCGCGCGTGATCTCCGCGTCGTCGAGACCGTCCTCCTCCAGCATCGTCCGCAGCATCGCGATGATGTCGCTCTGCACGGCCGCCGCCGTACCCGCGATCGTTTCGGTGGTCATGTCGGATCTCCTGTCTGGTCTGTCTCGTTGTGCTCGGTCGTCGTCCAGGCGACGACGTACCGCCGATCCGGCAGCCCCGGCGGATTGGCTGTCTCCTCCACACGCACCTCGTAGAGCCGGCCCCCGGCCATCACACGTACGCGCCGCTCGTCCGCGGACACCACCCGGAACTCCGCCGGGCGGCCCCGCAGACCCGTGCCGCGCGCCTTCGCGACGGCTTCCTTCGCGGTCCAGAACCGGGTGAACCAGAGCGCGCCGCTCCCCGGCGCACGCGCCACCAGCCCGTCGAGCAGGGCCAGTTCGCTGGTGTCGCACGAGGTCTCGACCGTGGCGCGCGGCCGGTCCGCGATCTCCTCGACGTCGATGCCACAGCTCCCGCGTGCGGCGACGGCCACCCCCGTCTCGCGGCGGTGCGCGATCGAGACCGTCAGTCCGCCCAGCTCACGGCCGTGTACCCCCTCGGCCACCGGGCGCCCCGTCCCGTCGTTGCGTACGGCGATCTCGGCCGGATAGATCTCGCCCGCGCCCTCCCGCCACAGCAGCCCGCGCACCGCGTCCTTGGCCGCGATGCGCCCCAGGAGCCACTGGCGGCGGTGCACCGGCGGAAGTTCGTCGTAACGGGCCCGCTCGGTGCTGCCGAGCATGTTGCGCATGATCAGCTCACGCGTCGCGAGATCCGGCCAGCGCTCGTGGACCATCGTCCAGCCGCCCGGCCGCTCCGTGGACAGGGTGTTGTCGCCCGGAAAACGGTCCACCGCACGGATGTTGGCGTCCGTGTCGAAACGCCGGTCCTGCCAGCCCGTGAACTCGGCCCACACGGCGCCGTCCTGACCGATCAGCTGCATGTCGGCCGTGAGCGTGAGATCGGTGACCTCGGTGATGCGGATCAGGCAGGTCAGCCGCTCGCCCGGCCCCGGGTGCGGCCCGTGGAAACGGATGCGCTCCATACGGACCGGGAAGACGGTCGTGCGCTCGGTGAGCGTCGCCATGATCCAGTAACCGAGCAGCTGGCCGACGTTGTCGAGCAGGGCGCCCGGAGCCGCGGGAGTGGTCAGCACACCCCGCACCCACCGGTCGCCGACCCCCGACAGCTCGCTGACGCCCTGGAAACGCGGTCCGTGGAACATCCACCGCTCGTCGTAGAGCTGCCGGGCCTTCAGTTCGGGCACCCGTTCGGCGGAGGTGTCCACCGGCCATGGCACGGACGGCGCGGGGTACGCGGCGGCCAGTTCGACCACCGCGCGCGAGTAGCCGGTGAGCGACACCTCGACCCGGTCCGCCGCCAGTCGCCGCACCTCCACCGGCACGTCGGCGGCGGGCATCGCCTCGATCCACTTCAGCAGGCGCACGTCGTGGACCGCCACCGCGCGGGTGCCCGGCACGACGCGTTCGGCGATCCCCATCAGATGACCGATGACGGTGGTCGCGGGGACGATCGGCCAGCGGTCGCCCTCGTCGGGCCAGCCGGGACGCTGCCGGAAGAAACAGTGGTCCAGCAGGTACGGCATCGTGGCGACGTCCACCCGCAGCGAGGCCGGCACGGCGGGAGGCGCCGGGGCCGGGGCCGGCGGCGCCGGCCACGCCGGAAGTCCGGCCCGCCCCGCGCGACGTGCCGCGATCAGCTCGTCCGCGACGGCCGCCGTGTCGTTCATCAGCGCCGACAGCTCCGCGGCGATCGGGAACCCGGCACCGTCCCGGCCGAGCGCCTCCAGCCGTGCCAGCGCGCCGCCGTCACCGAGGGAGCGGGCGGCCGGGGGATGGCCGATGCTGTCGGCGAGGAGCTTTCTGGCCTGCTCGGGCAGGGACACCAGCGCCCCGCCGAGGTCCAGCCGCACGCCGGGCCGTCCGCGCCCCGCGCCCGCCGGAGCCGCCGCCCCGGTGGCGGGGGAACCGGTCCCGAGCAGCGGGCCCGCGTCCGGAGCCGCGCCCTCCACCCACAGTGCGGTGACGACCCGGCGCAGCTGCGCCAGACCGTCGCGCGCCGAGGAGTGCGCGGAGACCACCAGCCGGTCCCTGCCCGCCAGCGTGTCGTCGATCAGCGAGCCGAGCTGACCGGCGCCGAGCTGGATGAACGCGCGGTGACCCGCGTCGTGCATCGCCGTGACCAACTGCCGGAACCGCACCGGTTCGAGCAGATGCCGGACGAACAACTCCCGTACCGCCGCCGGGTCCCCGGGGTAGCGGGCGGCGGTCGTCGCCGACCAGACCGGCGTCGACTGCGGATGCAGCGTGTACGTCTCGGCGGCCCGCCTGATCGGGTCCAGGAACGGGGCGAGCATCGGGGTGTGGAAGCCGGAACGGAACGGCAGCACCTGCCCGATCACGCCCTCGGTCCGGAACCGGTGGACCAGTTCGCCGACCGCCTCCTGCGGACCACAGATCATCGACTGGTTCGGCGCGTTGTCGTGCGACAGCACGACGTCGTCGCGGCCCGCCAGCGCGGCGAGCACCCGGTCGGCCGGCATTCCGAGCACGGCGAAGGCCGCACCGGGCACCCGCAGCGCGTCCGGGTCGAACCCCGCGAGGAACGTGTCGACCTCGTCGGAGGCGTGGATCCCGCCGCACGCCATCGCCGTCCACTCACCGACGCTGTGCCCCGCGACCGAGTCCGGCACCACCGACAGCCGGCGCAGCGCCGTGTCGAGGAGCCGCCCGAGCTGGAACACCGCCGTGCCGTGCCGGCCCACATCGCCCACCCTGGCGTCCTGCCCCGGCGACCATGTCAGCCCGAACCGCTCGGCCAGCGAGTCCACCCGGGCCTCGAACTCCGCTTCGAGACCGGGGAAGACGAAAGCCGTCGTGCCGCCGCCGGGCCCGAGCAGCGGACGCGGGCTGAACCACACGTCGCTTCGCCCGCGCCAGGCCGCGCCCTTGGTGACCGCCTTCCTGGCCAGCTTCAGCCTGCGGGCCGTCGGGTCGACGATGCCCAGCCTGACCGGCCCGTCCGCGGTGTCGCGCTCGTCCAGACCGGCCGCCAGGACCGCCGAGTCGTCCGCGTCCAGCAGCGCCGCCAGCGACTCCCGGTCGGAAGCCGCCAGCCGCAGCACCCGCTCCGGCTCGGTGACGGTCGCCGTCGCCCGCGCCGTACGCCGGCCGACCGCTACGCCCCCACCGGCCGGGCCCGGTACGGAGGCGGCCGGCGCCGCCTGCTCCAGCACCACATGCGCGTTGATCCCGCCGAAACCGAACGCGTTCACACCCGCGCGCCTCGGCGCGCCCGTGCCCGGGTCCTCCCACGGCGCGGACCGCGCCAGCGGGGCGAACCTCGTCGCCTCCAGGGCGGGATTCGGCTCGTCGCAGTGCAGCGTCGGCGGCAGCACTCCGTGATGGAGCGCGAGCGCCGCCTTGATCAGACCCGCGACACCCGCCGCGGGCATCGTGTGGCCGATCATCGACTTGACCGAACCGATCGCGGCACGCGCGCCCACGGCCGGGCCGAACACCTCGGCCAGCGTGGTCAGTTCGGCGCGGTCGCCGGCCGGTGTCGCCGTACCGTGCGCCTCCAGCAGACCGATCGCGTCGGCCGCCCGCGGATCGAGACCCGCCGCGTCCCACGCCTGCCGTACGGCACGGACCTGCCCGCCCGGATCGGGATTGAACAGACTCGCCGAACGCCCGTCACTGGCCACCCCGGTACCGGAGACCACCGCGTACACCCGGTCGCCGTCACGTTCGGCGTCCGCCAGCCGCTTGAGCACCACGATGCCCGTGCCCTCGCCGATGAGCACACCGTCCGCGCCCTGGTGCAGCGGACGGATGCGCTCACTCGGCGACAGCGCGCCGAGCTGGCTGAACACACTCCACAGCGTGATGTCGTGGCAGTGGTGCACCCCGCCCGCGAGCATCACGTCGCAGCGGCCACTGGCCAGTTCGCGTACGGCGTGGTCGACGGCCACCAGCGACGAGGCGCACGCGGCGTCGACCGTGTACGCCGGGCCGCGCAGATCGAGCCGGTTGGCCACCCGGGAGGCGGCGAGGTTCGGCACCAGCCCGATCGCCGACTCCGGCTGCTCCGGGCCCAGTTGACCGGCGAACGCCGAACGCACCTCCTCCAGACGGTCGTCGTCCAGCTCGGGGGCCAGCTCGCGCAGGGTGCGCACCAACTGGTGTGTCGTCCGCACCCGCTGGTCCAGTCGCACCAGACCCGGCGTCAGATAGCCGCCCCTGCCCAGCACGATCCCCGCCCGCTGCCGGTCCGCCGGCAGCACCGGCTCGCCCCCCGCGTCCGCGATCGACTGATGGGCCACGTCCAGCGCGATGAGCTGGTCCGGCTCCGTCCCCGCGACCGACGTCGGCATGATGCCGAACCGTGTCACGTTGAACTCGGCGCTCTGGTCGACGAATCCGCCCCGGCGGCAGTACACCCGGTCGCTGCGCGGAGGCCCGCCCGGCTCGTAGAACTCCTCGTCCCAGCGGCCCTCGGGGACCTCGGTGATCGAGTCGACGCCGTTGACGATGTTGTGCCAGTAACTCTCCAGGTTGTTGGCGCCCGGGAAGTACACGGCCATGCCGACGACGGCGACCGGTGTGCGGGAGTCCACCGGTGTCACCAGCCCGACGCGGTGTAGACGGCCGCGTGCACCTGGGGCGCGCCCCAGGCGAGTTCACGCAGCAGGCTCAGGGGCCCCTCCTCGGGGTCGATGAGCTTGATCCCCCGTGCGGCGTAGTTACGCATCAGCGCCGGGGTGACCATGCCGCCGTTGGTCTCGGCGGCGGCCCACGGGCCCCAGTGCACGGTCAGACCGCGCCGCTCGTCCGTCGACCAGCGGCGGCCCAGCTCCTCCAGCGCGTCGTTGGCCGCCGCGTAGTCGGACTGGCCGCGGTTGCCGAGCGCCGCGGCGATGCTGCCGAACAGCACCGCGAAACGCGGGCCGCGCGGCAGTACGTCGACCGCGTCGAGCACGGCGCGCGCCCCGTCGACCTTCGTGGAGAACACCCGGCCGAAGGACTCCGCCGACTTCTCGGCCAGCAGTTTGTCCTCGATGACCCCGGCCGCGTACACGAGACCGTCGAGCCGGCCGTGCTCGGCGTAGATGTCCTTGACGGTGGTCCGTACGACCTCCGTGTCCAGCACGTCCACGCAGTGGTAGCGCACCTCGCTCCCGAGCGCCCGCAGGGCCTCGACGGTGGCGCGCACCTCGCGTTCCGCGAGCACCGCCCCGACCAGGCGCTCCACCTCACCGGGATTGGTCAGACCGGTGGCCAGGAACGCCGCCCGCAGACCGTCACGGTCGGCGGCTCCGGCCGTGGCCGGGTCCTCGGCCGCAGCGGGCACCGGGGTCCTGCCCATGAGTTCGATACGGCACCGGCTCGCCGAGGCGATCGTGCGGGCGAAGCGCGCGGTGATCCCGCGTGCGCCGCCGACCAGCAGGACGACCGACTCCCGGTCGAGGCCCGCGGCCTCCGCCTCCGCCCGGCCCTCGCCCGCCGGGCCCGCGCCGGTGGCGGCCAGCGCGCCCAGGTCGGTCGGGGCCAGCCGCAGGGCGCGGCGCGCGGCGCCGTCGCTGAGGACGACCGGTTCCCGGTCCGTGGCGGCCAGCTCCGTGGCGACGGCGGCGGACACCGCGTCGGCGGTGGCGTCCGCCGCCACCTCGACGAGGGTCGTCCTCATGTCGGGGTACTCACGGGCGACACTGCGGAAGAATCCGCGCAGACCGCTGGCCGCGCCCTCGGTCCTGCGCTCGACCGCGAGGAGTGTGCCGGGCCCGCTCGCGAGCGCCGCCTGGAACAGCGGGAGAGCCGTCGGGAACGGCGGCTCCGCCGCGTCCAGCGTGTCCAGCACGACGACGGCGTCGGCGGTCTCCGTCGGCAGTTCACCGGCGGGTACGAGCACCGGCGAGGCACCGGCGGCGCGCAGCCGCTCGGCCAGCGCGGACGCCGGCTCGCCGCCGCCGAGGAGCAGTACGCGGGCCCCGGCGGCGATCGTGCCGGTCACCTCGTCCAGCGGAGTCTCGGTGAACTCCAGCCGCTGCGGCGCCAGGATCTCCGCCTCGGCCGCCTCGTCCGGCGCCGGGGCCGTCTCCACCACGGGCGGGGCGTCCCCGCCGGCGGGCGCGTCGGAACCGGTGAGCCGCTCGACGAGCAGACCGGTGATGCCGGCCGCGGTGCGCGCGGTGCTGAGCCCGTCCAGCTCGCCGCTCGCGTCGACGGGCAGGCCGAGGCGTACGGCCAGTTCACCCGCGATCTCGGCGCGCTTGATGGAGTCGACGCTCAGGTCCGCCTCCAGATCGAGCTCGGGCTCGATCATCTCGACCGGGTAGCCGGTGCGGTCCGCCACCACGGTCAGTACGGCGGCGAGCACCGACTCCGGGTCCGTCGGCGACGAGGCGGTCTCGGCCGCCGCGACGGTCTCGGGAGCCGGCCCGGTGCCGTTCGCCGTGGTGGGGCCCGCCGCCGCGGTGGGGGACACGGCGGCGGGCAGTGTGAGGACCGGCTGTGCGGCCGGTGCGGCGACGGCCGCGGGCTGCCAGGTGACGGCGGGAGGGGCGGAGACCGCGGCCGGTGCGCCCGGACCACCGAGGTAGGTCATCAGGACGTCGCGCTGGGCGGCGACCAGATCGCGGCTGGTGCGCAGGAACTCGGCGATGAGGGCGTCCGGCGCGCTGTGGGGGGCGTGGGGGGAGTGGTTCTCCGGCACGATCAGCTCCGTAACGGGTCGGGCGGGGTGCAGGGCGTGGGGGGGAATGGTGCCGTCGGCGAGACGGACGAGCTGACCGTCCACGGTCCAGCCGGGAGCCCGCTCGGCGACGGCCGTCTCCGGATCGACCGCGTCCCGGCCCCGGAAGAGCCTGCCGGTGCGGACATCGGCCCCGCTCACGGCGAGTTGGGCCAGGGCGGTGAGGAAGCCGGACAGTCCGCCGCCCCGCCCGCCGTCGAGCGGAACCGTGCGGTGGGGACGGTCACCGAGTACGGCCGAGACCAGCCTGCTGAGCACCCGGCCGGGACCGACCTCGGCGAAGACCCGGGCACCGGCCTCGTACATGGCCTCGATCTGCTCGGCGAACCTGACCGGCGAGCCGATCTGGGCGGCGAGTCCCGCCCGCACCCCGGCGGGGTCCGCCGGATAGGGCTCGGCCGTGCGGTTGGCCCACACGTCGAACGCGGGCGGATAGACGGTCAGTTCGCCGAGCCGCTCGGCGAAGGCGTCGCCCGCGCCGGCCAGCAGCGGACTGTGGAAGGCGCACGCCACCTGGAGCGGTTTGACGGAGTGTCCGGCGTCCCGCAGGCGTGCGACCGCCGCGGCCACCTGCTCGGTCGGCCCCGAAATGACGGTCTGGGTGGGCGAGTTACGGTTCGCGGCCACCACCTCACCGGCGAGCCCGGCCAGCCGCAGCACCTCGTCCACCTGCTCGGGCGACGCCGTGACGGCGGCCATCGTGCCGGGGTCACCGCCCGCCGTCCGGGACAGGATCGCCTCGGCGCGCTCGGCGCTCGCCGTGATGACGTCCCGCGGGGAGAGCGCACCGGCCACCCCGAGGGCGACCAGTTCGCCGTAGCTGTGCCCCGCCGCCATGGCCGGCCGTACGCCGACGGAGGCGAGCAGCTCGGCGGCGGCGAGTTCGACCACGCCCAGCGCGGGCTGGGCGACGGCCGTGTCGGTGATACGGGCCAGCTGGTCCGCCTTGCCCTCCTCGCCGAACGCGGTCGGCGGGTGGAGTACGCCGGCCCAGCGCGCGCCGAGCTGAAGGTGGCGCTGCAACTCGGGGAAGGCGACGAAGAGTTCGGCGAGCATGCCCGGACGCTGGCTGCCCTGACCGGGGAACAGGAAGGCCAGCTTCCCGTCGCCGGTGCCGTCCGCCCGGTCCGTCCCGGCGGTTTCGGCGGACTCGGCCGCGTGGATCCCCGCCTCGGGCGCGTGCTCGCCCTCGGCGGCGCGGCGCAGCAGTCCGGGCAGCTCGGTGAGGCTGTCCGCCACCACCGCGATCCATACACGCTCACCACGCACCGCGGCCCGGTCGCTCCGCTGTGCGGCGCTACGCGCGTAGTCGCGCAGCCGCCACCTGCCACCCTTGGCGAGGAGGTCCTGAAGGGCCCGGACGGACCGCCGGGCGGCCTCGGCGTCCTGGCCCCGGAACGTGAAGAGTTCGGCCGGCCAGGTGTCCAGCGAGTGCGCGGGTGGCGCCTGGGTGTACGCGCGTAGAACGGCGTGGAAGTTGGTGCCGCCGAATCCGAAGGCGCTGACTCCCGCGACGCGGTCCGCCGGCTCCGCCGCCCACGGGGTCGCCTTCGTGTGGAAGACGAACGGGCTGCTCTCCGACTTCCAGGCGGCGTTGGGCTCCTTCAGATGCAGGGTCGGCGGCTTCACGCCGTGGTACAGCGCCAGTGTCACCTTGATCAGTCCGGCGAGACCCGCGGCGCACTTGGTGTGCCCGATCTGGGACTTGACCGAGCCGATCGCGCAGCCGGCCACCTCCGCGCCCGCCTCGGTGAACACCTCGGTGAGCGTGCCGAGTTCGGTACGGTCACCGACGACGGTGCCGGTGCCGTGCGCCTCGACGAGCCCCACATCGGCCGGCGAGACACCGGCGTTGCGGTAGGCGCGGGTCAGGGCGGCGTGCTGGCCCTCCGGGCGGGGCGCGGTCAGACCGAGCGCGCGGCCGTCGCTGGCGCTGCCCACCCCGTCGATCACCGCGTACACGCGGTCGCCGTCGCGCTCCGCGTCCGCGAGACGCTTCAGCACCACGCACGCGACGCCCTCGCCGAGCGCGATCCCGTCGGCGGCGGCGTCGAAGGTGGCCGAGCGACCGGTGGGGGAGAGCGCGTGGACGGAGGAGAACAGCAGATAGTCGTTGATGCCGTTGTGCAGGTCGGCGCCGCCGCACAGCACCATGTCGCTGGTGCCCGCGACGAGTTCCTTGCAGGCGACGTCCACGGCCGTGAGCGAGGAGGCGCACGCGGCGTCGACGGTGTAGTTGGCACCGCCGAGGTCGAGCCGGTTGGCGACGCGTCCCGCGATGACGTTGGCGAGCATCCCGGGGAAGGAGTCCTCGGTGAGCCGCGGCAGTTGCTCGTCGAGCGCGGGCGGGATCTCACCGATGTAGCCGGGCAGCACCGTACGCAGCGTCGTCGCGTTGGACAGGTCACTGCCCGCCTCGGCGCCGAACACCACGGACGTACGGGCGTGGTCGGTGCCCTTCGCGTCGTACCCCGCGTCGGCGAGCGCGCGCCGCGCGGCCTCCAGCGCGAGGAGCTGAACCGGTTCGACAGCGGCGAGAGAGGCCGGCGGAATGCCGTAGCGCAGCGGGTCGAACGGGATCTCCGGCAGGAAGCCGCCCCAGCGTGAGGGGGTGCGCTCGCCGTCGCCGTCGGGCGCGTAGTAGCGCTCCTGGTCCCAGCGCTGGGCCGGTACCTCGGTGACACAGTCCTTGCCCGCGAGGATGTTGGCCCAGAAGTCCGCCAGGTCGGGCGCGCCGGGGAACATGCCCGCCATGCCGACCACGGCGACCCGCAGCGGCTCGGGGGCCGGCTGCTCGTCGGTCGCGCCGATGCCGAGCGGACCGCGCAGTTCACCGGCCCTGACCCGCAGCCGGGCCGCCGCGCCCGAGGTCACCGAGTCGTGCAGCGCGGCGACGGTGGTGACCGCGTCCCGCAGGACCACGACCTCCCCGGCCATGAACATGCCCTCGTCGGCCTGCCGGGTCTCGTCCACGGCGAGCAGCTCGTCGCCGACGCGCTCGATGCCCTTGCTGGCGAGCCGCAGCCGGCCGACGTTGAACCGCTCCAGCCGCTCCCAGATCTCCCGGTCGGGCACGCCCTGTGCGCGCAGCTCGTCCTTGAGGGCGGTGAAGTCCTCGCTGATGGCGCTGCGCGCGCACCGGGTGGCGTGACCCGGCGCCGTCTCCAGCAGATCGGTCCGCTCGGCGTCCAGGATCCGCCGCTGGAAGAGCGGCTGGATGGCGCCGCCGCCCACCGCCTCCTCGGTGAACAGATAGGCCGTGCCCATCAGTACGCCGAACGCGACACCGGCCCGCGTCAGCGGGGCCGCGAGCGCGGCGGCCATCGCCGCCGACCGCTCGTCGTGGATACCGCCGGCGAAGAGCACGGTCAGCTCGGCTGCCGACCCCTCACCGTGCCCGGCGTCCGACCCGGCCCCGGCGAGGAATTCGAGCAGGACCTCGGTCTGCGCCTCCCACAGGGGGAAGCTGTTGCGCGGACCGACATGGCCGCCGCACTCGGCGCCCTCGAAGATGAACCTGCGCGCGCCCGCCGCCAGGAACTGCCGCAGCAGCCCGGGGGAAGGCACATGCAGGAAGGTGGTGATGCCCTCCGCCTCCAGCGCGGCGGCCTGGGCCGGCCTGCCGCCCGCGACGATCGCGTGCGTGGGCCGCAACTCCCGTACGACGTCGAGTTGCGCGGCCTTGATCTCCTCGTCGGCGAAACCGAGAATCCCCACGCCCCACTTGGCGTCGCCGAGCGCGTCGCGGGTGCGCCGCAGCATCGAGCGGGTCCGGTCGGCGTTGGCCAGGGCCAGCGCGAGGAACGGCAGAGCGCCGTCGGCCGCGACCGCCGCCGCGAAGGCGGGCTCGTCGCTGACGCGCGTCATCGGGCCCTGGGCGATGGGCAGCCGGGTGCCGAGTGCGCGCGCCCCGGCCGAACCGGCGGCCAGCGCGGCGGCCGGCGCGTCGTCGGCGAAGGCGTCCGCCATGGCGGACGCGATACCGCGAACCGCCTCGGCCACCGTGGACCAGCGTCCGGCGAAGGAGGCCGCGAGGAACGCGTCCTGGCCGAGGGGGACGAACTGGGTACGGAGATCGTCCGTACCGATCCGGGCGGCGAACTCGGCCTTGTCCGAGGGGAGTTCGGGGACGCCGGGGCCACGGCGGCGCAGTACGCGCGTCCCGTGGTGGAGCACGGTCTCCGAGCCGTCGAGCCCGGCCAGCACGCCGGCGAGTTCGGTCGGCAGCCCCGCCTCGTCGAACAGCGCGAGCTGGGTGTCGAGTACGACACCGGCCGCGCCGCCGGCGACGGTCGCCGCCGCGGTGTGCGGGCCGATGCCGCCGCAGGCCCAGACGGGCAGATCCAGAGCCGGTTCGGCGAGCACCTGCTGGAGCAGGACGAAGGTGCTCAGCTCGCCCGCGCGTCCGCCGCTCTCCGAGCCGCGCACGATCAGCCCGGCCGCACCGGACTCGGCGGCACTCAACGCCTCCGCCAGAGAGGTGACCTCGGCCAGCACGCGGCGGCCGGCGAACTCGGCGGGTGACCGCGCGGGGTCGGCGAGCAGCACCGTGTCCACGAGTTCGGGCAGCTCGGCGGCGGTCGCGGAACAGCCCTCCCGTACGCGGACGCCGAACGGCGCGGACGACCAGCGACAGGTGCGGTCGAGCAGGTCGACCGTCTCGCGGGGGTCCTCGACAGGGAGTTCGAGGACGCCGATGGCGCCGGCCGCCGCGGCCGTGGCTGTCAGTCGTGGGGACGGCCGTTGAAGAGGGTTGATCACGATGACCGAATGCGGCAGGGAAAAGTCGTTGGACCAGGAAGGTCCTGGAGTCCGCATGAACTCTCCAGTTGCGGGGGGCAGTTGTGGGGATTGGCAGTTAAGTGGCCGCGCTTCCCCAGAGTCAACCGATCGCAGAGAGTCACCATCCCCATTTTTCGAATGTCTGTGCGACTTTGTCGTCCGCCGGATTCCGGCAGGCGGAGGGTTGGGAGGCGTTTTTCATGTGCGTCATCCGTGGATCATGTCGTTGATATCGACCCGACACGCTCCTGGAACGTTCGACCCGTGTCGCCGTCCGATGCTGTGCTCCAGATCACAATAACTTTCTCGATGGGTGTCCGGTTCCGGCCTTATGGCTACGCAGCGTGAGAAATTCCCCGTGCAAGGGCCCGATGACCTCCGAGTTTCGGTTTCGCCAGTTCAGCGCCGTGAAAGGGGTGGTGGGAGCGCTTCTGGAAACCATCTTTCGCAGCGTTCCAACACTCAATGTCCACGGAGAGACAAAAGTTTGGCGACGGAGCGCAGCCGAGAACCACCCCGGCACACCGCGCCGGGGCCGGTGCTCCACCCGTGAAGGCGGCCAGGCTCTTGCGGGCGCGGCTCACCCCCACGCCGGACGCCGGGCGTCGCGCCGACTGCGACCTCACGTTCCGGAGGGCCCGGACGTCTACAGAATGATGGACATGAAGCAGCCTTTCGAGCGGGTGGTCGAGGAGCACGCGGACACCGTGCTCCGCGTGTGCCGGGCGGTGGTCGGAGTCCACGACGCGGACGACGCGTGGTCGGAGACGTTCCTCGCGGCGCTGCGCGCCTACCCGGACCTGCCGGAGGGCGCCGACGTGGAGGCGTGGCTCGTGACCATCGCCCACCGCAAGGCCATCGACCTGACCCGCGCCGGTCGGCGGCGCGCGGTCCCGCTGGCGGACCTGCCCGAGCGGCCGTCGACCGTCGGATTGCCGGGCGGGACCGACCACGACCTGTGGCGGGCCGTCGGGGCACTGCCCGCGAAACAGCGGCAGGCGGTGGCTTACCACCACTTCGCCGGAGTGCCCTACCGGGAGGTCGCGGAGATCGTCGGCGGCACCCCGGAGGCCGCACGGCGTGCCGCCTCCGACGGCATCAGGGCCCTGAGAGCCACCCTCGCCGAACCGGACCGGGCCACGCCCACGGACGCGGCCCCCCACCCGGACACCGGCACCGACACCGACACGGCCTCGGGCACGGGCGCCGACACCGACACGGCCTCGGGCACGGGCGCCGACGCCGGGACCGGCGGCGCCCGCCGGCAGCCCGAGCCCGACAGAACGCGAAGCCGAAAGGAGCGACACCGTGCACGACACCACCGGTGACCCGGACCTCTCCCCCCTCCTCGCCCGCGCCGCCGCGGACCCCGGAACCCTGGCCCGGCTGCACACCAGGCTGGAGGAAGCGGCAGGCCGCGACGGTCTGCTCGACGTCGCGTACACCGTCGTCGACAGCCCCGTCGGCCGCCTGCTGCTCGCCGCGACCGAGAAGGGCCTCGTCCGTGTGGCCTTCCACAACCAGGACCACGACGAGGTCCTCGACGCCCTCGCCACGACACTGAGCCCCCGCGTGCTGCGCGCCCCCGAACGCCTCGACGACGTCGCCCGCGAACTCGACCAGTACTTCGCCGGCGCGCGCAGGACGTTCGGCCTCCCCCTCGACCTGTCGCTGTCCCGCGGCTTCCGGCAGCTGGTGCAGCGGCACCTCCCGGAGATCGCCTACGGACGCACGCAGAGCTACGCGGAGGTCGCGCGTCTGGTCGGGAACCCGAAGGCGGTCCGCGCGGTCGGCACGGCCTGCGCCACCAACCCGATCCCCGTCGTCGTCCCCTGCCACCGGGTGCTGCGCAGCGACGGAACGCTCGGGGGGTACGCGGGCGGTCCCGCGGCCAAGTCCGTCCTGCTGGAGCTGGAGGCCGCTGCCCGGGGCACCGGAGGGTGAGCGGTGCGGCGGAAGCCGTGGCCGCGTTCGGCCATGAGATTGGCCGAGTCCGACTACCCGCTGGCCGAGTCCGGTTACCCGCTTGACCGGGTCCGGCCGAATGGCGTCATTCGGACTGACGCATCCCGCCCCGCCCCTCCAGAATGGCAGGCCCATGACTTGTCATGCCTGGGTAATCGGGGAGGGAACATGAGTCCGTACCGCATCGAGAGACCGTTCCGAAGAACGCTCCGCACAGCCGTGTCCGCCGTCGCCACGCTGACCCTGCTGCTCGGCTGGTCCGCCGCCACCGGTTCGACGGCGTACGCGCAGGAGCCGGCCGCCGCCACCTCAACAGCTCCGAACGCCAAGGCCGTCGAAGTACGCGGCGGCAATGTCATCTACAGCAGCAGTGGCACCCGCTGCACCGTCGGCTTCAACGCCCGCAGCAGCGCCACCTATTTCGGACTGGTGTCCGGGCGCTGCGCACAGGGCACCTCCAACTGGTTTGCGGACGCTGCCCTGACCGTGTTCGTCGGCACCACCGCCGGATCGAGCTTCCCGGGCAACGACTACGCCCTCATTCGCTACGTCAACAGCAGTACGGTGGCCTTCCCCGGTGAGGTCGCACTCGGCGGCGGCAGCAACCAGGACATCACCGGCGCCGCGAACCCGACGGTCGGTCAGTCCCTCTGCCACGTCGGCCGGACGACCGGCGTCCGCTGCGGCACCGTCACCGGCGTGAACCTCACGGTCAACTACCCCCAGGGCTCGGTGAGCGGACTCTTCAGGTCCAACATCTGCTCCGAGCCCGGAGACGTGGGCGGGCCCGCGTACTCCGGAACCACGGCGCTCGGCATCATCGTCGCCTCGTCCGGAAACTGCTCGTCGGGCGGCGTCACCTACTACCAGCCGGTCGTCGAGTGGCTGTCGGTCTACGGCCTGTCCCTCTACTAGGGCCTGACCAAAAGGACAGGCACTGGGTCCCACGGCCTCACCAGGTCCCTCGGCCGCGCCGCCTCCTTCCGGGCGGGCCGTGGGGCTACCGCGGGCGGCGGCGACCGGTGTCGCGTACGAGCGCCGGGCGCTTGTTGTCGAACTCCCAGTCCGGCACCAGATACCGCATCGCCGCCGCGTCGTCGCGGGCCCCCAGCCCCAGGCTCCGGTACAGCTCGTGCGCCGCCTCCACCCGTTCCATGTCGAGTTCGACGCCCAGCCCCGGCCGCTGCGGCACATCCAGCACGCCGTCCTTGATCTCGAACGGCTCTACGGTGAGCCGCTGGCCGTCCTGCCAGATCCAGTGGGTGTCGATCGCCGTGATCTCGCCCGGCGCGGCTGCCGCGACATGCGTGAACATCGCCAGTGAGACATCGAAGTGGTTGTTGGAGTGCGACCCCCAGGTCAGCCCCCACGACTCGCAGAGCTGCGCGACCCGCACCGAACCGTTCATCGTCCAGAAGTGCGGGTCCGCCAGCGGGATGTCGACCGCGTCGGCGCGTACGGCGTGACCGAGCTGCCGCCAGTCGGTGGCGATCATGTTCGTCGCGGTACGCAGTCCGGTCGCGCGGCGGAATTCGGCCATGGTCTCCCGGCCCGAGTAGCCGCCCTCCGCGCCGCACGGGTCCTCCGCGTACGCCAGGACGTCCCGCAACTCCCGGCCCAGCGCGACGGCTTCGGTGAGCGGCCAGGCACCGTTCGGGTCCAGGGTGATCCGCGCCTCCGGGAATCGCGCGGCCAGCGCCCGGACGGCCGCCGCCTCCTCCCGCCCCGGCAGCACACCGCCCTTGAGCTTGAAGTCCTGGAAGCCGTAACGCTGTTGGGCCGCCTCGGCGAGCCGGACGATCGCCTCCGGGGTCAGCGCCTCCTCGTCGCGCAGCCTCAGCCAGTCGTCCCGCTCGGCACTCCCGTCGCGGTACGCCAGGTCGGTACGCCCCCGGTCGCCGACGTAGAAGAGATAACCGAGCACCGGCACCCCGGCGCGCTGCCGCCCCTCGCCCAGCAGCGCGCTCAGGGGCAGCCCGAGGTGCTGGCCGAGCAGGTCCAGCAGCGCGGATTCGAGGGCGGTGACCGCGTGCACCGTGACCCGCAGATCGAAGGTCTGGGTGCCGCGCCCCGCCGTGTCCCGGTCGCCGAAGCGCTCGCGCACCGCGCGCAGTACGGCGTGGTGGTCGCCGACCGACTGCCCCACGACCAGGTCGCGCGACTCCTCCAGCGTCGTCCGGATGCCCTCACCGCCCGGCACCTCACCGACGCCGGTACGTCCCTCGGAGTCCGTGAGGACGACCAGATTGCGGGTGAAGTGGGGAGCGTGCGCGCCACTGAGATTGAGCAGCATGCTGTCCTGGCCGGCGACGGGTACGACGCGGACGGAGACGATCTGCGGCGGGCGGGCACCGGGTGCGGGGGCGCTCAAGGGGAGTCCTTCCGGGATCGGTGCGGGATACGGCTCTCGCTACCGAGGAAGCTAGGACGCGCACGCATACGGGTCAAACACTTGTTTCGTATGCTGTGATACCGAAATTGAATCGGACGTCCGGCCCGGACACTCACACGTCCGGCCCGGGGACTTCGAGATGCCGGAGCAGCGCGTGCAGCGCCGGATTGTCGTTGCCGGTGCGCCACGTGAGCGACAGCTCGACCGGTGCCGGCGCCGCCAGGTCCACGTCCCTGAAGACCACGCCCGCGTAACGCAGTTGGGTGGCGGCCTCCGGCACCAGCGCGATGCCCCAGCCGCCGTTCACCAGGGCGAGGATGCTGTGGACCTGGCTCAGATACTGGCTGAAGGCGGGGGCGATGCCCGCGGCCCGGAAGACACTGATCAGCAGCTCGTGGAAGTAGCGGGACTCCTTGGTCGAGTACATCAGCACGTCCTGCCGGTCGAACGCGGCGATGTCGAGCGCGCCCTCCCCCTCGGCGAGCGGATGGCCGGCGGGCAGCGCGGCCACGAGCCGTTCCCGCGCCGCGGGCCTGGAGCTCAGTTCCCGGCTGCTCACCGGCGGCCGTACCAGCCCCAGATCGAGACTGGACTCGGTCAGCGCGTCGAGCTGGTCCCCGGTGACCATCTCGCGCAGGACGATCTCGACACCGGGCATCACCGCGCGGGCGGTGTCGAGGACCGTGCCGAGGAAGGAGTACGCGCTCGCGGCGGTGAAGCCGATGGCGATCGTGCCCGCCTCACCGGTGGACACCTGGCGTACCGCGATCGTGGCCTGTTCCGTCTGGCGCAGGATGCGGCGGGCCTCGTGCAGGAACGCGCGGCCCGCGGGCGTCAGCCGTACGGAACGGTTGGTGCGGTCGAAGAGGCGCACCCGCAGCGTCGCCTCAAGGAGCTGGATCTGACGGCTGAGCGGCGGCTGCGTCATCCGGAGCCGCTCGGCGGCCCGCCCGAAGTGCAGCTCCTCGGCGACGGCGACGAAATTGGTGAGCTGGACGAGGGTGAACAATGATGCTCTCCCGGTATCGATGGATTCGTTCGCGGGGTTTGCCGGGAATCGTTCGGCGATCCTAGCCCCGGACCCGGCTCACGCCCACCGCCGTCCGCCCGCGCCCCCGCCCTATGCCGCGCGGGTGGCGATCCCCGGGTACGAGAGCACCAGGCCCGCCTCGTCATAGACCAGCCGGCAGCGGAAGCCGAAGACCGGGGCCGCGTACTCGTAGCACTGCCGCGACCCCTCGTCGGCGGTGCGCCGGTATTCCTGGTCGAGCCGCTCGACCGACAGGTCGAGGGCGCGTACGTACGCGGCCGGCGCCGCCGTCGGTGTCCCGACCGGCAGCCGGAAGCGGTGCACGGGAAAGGCGTTGGTCATGGCCGACGACTCCAGATCGACGTCGAGGCACCCGTCCAGATACGGCGCCGGCGCCCCGTCCACCCGCCAGCGGCCCGAGCCGTCGGACTGGAGCACGGTCGAGCGGGTGCCGGCCCCGGACCGGCAGGCGACGACGGCCCGGCGCGTCACCCAGCCGGCGTCCAGGGTGATGTCGTAGTCCACCGTCCACGTCCGGCCGTCCTCGACGGCGGTCGTGCACCCGACGACATGCAGCCAGTCCTCCCCGTGCGGTGCGAGCTGATCGCGCCGCACCTCGCCCGAGCGCCGGAAGTAGGCGACCTCGAAGCCCTGCCGCGCGTGCTCGTGCGCCCATGCGGCGGTGGCCGGAGGCGGTACGAAGGTGCTCATGCCCGTACGGTTTCACGCCCCGCCCGCCCGTGGGACGCGGACGCGCTCATCCGGGAACGCCAGGGGTCGCGGCAGGGCGGCCGACCGATCGTCAGATTCACCGGGGGTGGTTCGAACAGGGCCACGAGGCAACGCAGTTGACACTCGCACCGGCGGAGGGGGGAGTCATCGGGCGGGTGCCCGCGGTGACATAATCCGGCGCATGACATCTGGCACCCCCAAGCCGCAGATCGACACCAGCAAGCCGCACCCCGCCCGGCTCTACGACTACTTCCTGGGCGGCAAGGACAACTACCCGGTCGACCGGGAGCTGGCGGAGAAGCTGGCCAAGGGGGCCCAGCGGGGGGCGCAGATCAACCGGGAGTTCATGCACCGTGCCGTCGCCTGGGCGGCCAGGAGCGGGTTCGATCAGTTCCTCGACATCGGTACCGGCATCCCCACCGAGCCCAACCTGCACCAGATCGCCCAGGAGATCGTCCCGTCCGCGCGGATCGTCTACGCGGACAACGACCCCGTCGTGCTCCGCCATGCCGAAGCCCTGCTCGTCAGCACGGCCGAAGGGGCGACCGACTACGTCGAGACCGACGTACGCCGACCGCACGACGTCCTCGAACACGCCCGCCGCTTCCTGGACTTCGACCGGCCCGTCGCCCTGTCCCTCGTCGCGGTGCTGCACTTCCTCGGGGACGACGACGACCCGTACGGCGTCACCCGGACCCTTGTCGACGCCCTGCCGCCCGGCAGCCTCCTGATGATCTCGCACGGCACCGCGGACTTCCTGGATCCCGGCCAGGCGAAGAAGGTCACCGGCACCTACCAGTCCGGCGGCATCACCCTGCGGCCGCGCACCCGGACCGAGGTCGAGCGGTTCTTCGACGGGCTGGACCTGGTGGAGCCGGGTCTCGTCCGCGCCCCCGAGTGGTACAAGGACACACCCGCGCCGGTGAACGAGGAGAGCGGCTTCTACGTCGGGGCCGCGCGCGTCCGGTAGGGCCCCGCACCGCCATCGCCACCGCCACGACCACCGACCGAACGACATGCCCCGGTGTCAACGCGCGGGCCGCCTCAGCCGCCTGATGCCGCGTCCGCGTTCCGCCGTACCCGCAGCTCACGGAGTTCGTACAGTCCGACGGACGCGGCCAGCACCGCCACGCACCCGGTGAAGATCAGCCCCGAGGTCCGCAGACTCACCAGCAGCGTCAGCGCGCCGATGCCGATCACCGGCAGTGAGATGCCGACGTACGCCACGACGAAGAACGTCGAGATCGTGCCGCCACGCGACTCCTGCGGGGCCGCCGCACCGATGGCCGTGATGGCGGCACGGAACGCCAGCCCCTGCCCCAGTCCGGCGCAGATCACGCCGGTCACCAGCAGTGCCAGCGACTCCACGAGCAGCGAAGCGCCCACCAGCACGACCCCCGCCACCAGCACCAGGCTGCCGCCCGGCAGCGCCCTGGCCGCGCCCACCCGGCCCATCAGGGACTGTCCGACGGTGGAGGCCAGGAAGACCGAGAACACGACCGCGCCCGCCACCGCCAGATTGGGTTCGCCCAGGGTCGTCGCGACGAACGTGGGCGACACCGCCGTGCACAGACCCAGCAGCGCGAAGCCGGCGAACGCGGCCAGCGCCGCCGGTGCGAAGACCCCGCGCACCGCCGGGGGCACCGTCAGCCCCCGGGGATGGAACCTCGGCCGCCGCGTCCGGTGTCCGACGGGCTCCGGCAGGAGCCAGGTGAGGACCATGCCCACGAGCGCGAGCCCCAGGGCCACGGCGAACGGAAGCCGCAGCGGCAGCGGCGCGTACTGTGCGAGCAGCCCCGCGAGCAGCGGACCGCATCCCAGGCCGCCCATGTTCGCCGCCGTGGCGGCCAGCCCCGCGCGCGCCTCGCGGCCCGGGGGCGCCAGGTCCATCACGGTGGCCGTGGCCGCGCCGCTGAACAGCCCGGCCGCGAAGCCCGACAGGAGGCGCCCCGCGAACAGCAGGGGAAGTCCGCCCTCCGACAGGAAGCAGACCGCGCTGGCGACGGAGAGCCCGAGCCCGATGAGCAGGACGGGCCGACGGCCGATCTGGTCCGAGAAGTCGCCCGCCAGCAGCAGTACCGCGATGACCCCGAAGGCGTAGACGGCGAAGACCACCGTCACCATGAACTCGGAGAAGCCGATCTCCTCGCGGTAGAGCCCGTACAACGGGGTGGGCAGCGTCGTACCCAGCATGCCGATCGCGAAGACGGCCGCGGCGCCGAGATAGCCGACTGAGAACCCCCGGGTGGTGCGCTGCGGCATGGGCGCTGAGTCCTCACTGATGAAACGGGCTTTCCTCTCCATATCCTCGGTGCGGTGGCACGACGTGTCCAACGAAGGCCGTGCGCCCGTGCACGCCGACGAGACGTCGTGGCCCCCACGGGTTCGTTCCGGGCCCGGGCGCTTGTGCCGGGTAGCACACCCAACGGGTGAATCGTATGTTTTAGATGCGATTTCTTAATATTCGCCCCGTGGCGTGTCCCCTCGGCCCGGCAGGCAACCGGCAGGCAGCGTTGGGCCATGACACAGACCAAGGCCGTCGCGACCGGCCTGCGAGAGACGAGGCGCCCGGCCAGGGACTGGCCGGCCGACAGCGGCCTCCTGTGGACAGCGGTCGTCGCGGGCGTCTACACGATCGTCCAACTCGTCTTCGTCGTACCGGGATCCGGGCTCGGCTGGGACGAGACCGTCTACACCAGCCAAGTCAGCCGCGCCGCCTCCGACACCGCGTTCTTCAGCGCGCCCCGCGCGCGCGGTATCACCTTCCTCATCGCGCCGGTGACCTCGCTCACCTCGTCCGTCGACGTACTCCGCGTCTATCTCGCCCTGCTCTCCGGCGCCGGACTCTTCCTCGCCCTCCGGGTGTGGCGGCGCCTGCTCCCCGCGTCCGTACTCGCCCTCGCCGGCGCCCTGTTCGCCGGACTGTGGATCACCGTGTACTACGGGCCGCAGGTCATGCCGAACCTCTGGGTGGCCCTCGGCTGCCTGTGCGCCGTCGGACTCTTCCTCCGGGCCGCACGCGACCGGACCGACCGCACGGCCCTCATCGGGCTCGGCGTCGCCATCGCCTTCGTCGCGCTCATGCGCCCCACCGACGCCTTCTGGCTCACCGCGCCCCTCGCGCTCATCGCGCTCGCCGTCCGGCGATGGCGCCGTTGGGCGCTCCTGGCGGCGCTCGTCGCGGGCGGGGCCGTCGGCTGCGCGGAGTGGATCATCGAGGCGTACGTCAGCTACGGCGGACTGTTCACCCGGCTCGCGCGGGCCAGCGAGATCCAGGGCCATCTGGGCTGGAACCTCGTCTTCGGCGACCATATGCGCTCGCTCGACGGACGCCTGCTCTGCCGTCCCTGCGACGTGCGGTGGCGCCGGCCCGCCACCGCGATCTGGTGGTTCGCCCTGCCGCTGCTCACCCTCGGCGGAGTCCTGGTCGCCGCGCGCCTGCGGCGCCTGCCCCTCGTACTGGTGCCGACGCTGGTCGGTCTGTCGATGGCCGCGCAGTACCTGCTCCTGATCGGATACGCCGCGCCGCGCTTCCTGCTGCCCGTGTACGCGCTCCTCGCGCTGCCCACCGCGCTCTTCCTGATCTGGCTCGTCAGGACCGCGCGCCCCCGGGGTCCGGTCGTGGTCCTGCTGGTGGCGGCGGCCGTCGCGCATCTGTGGGTCCAGGGGTCCGTCGTCGCCGACCGCGCCGAGCGCAGCCGGGCGGACCGGGTCAAGTTCGACCGGATCGCCGCGGAGTTCGCACGGCAGGGTGTCACTCCGCCGTGCGTGGTCAGCGGTACGGAGGCGATCAGGGTCGCTTTCCGGATCGGCTGCGCGTCCCGGCAGACCGGTGGCCACGACGGGAGCATCACTCCCGCCGAACTCGTCGCCCTGGGACGGGAGAAGCCGGTGGCCTTCGTGGTCGCGGGGCGGGCGGGGCCCCCGGCGTACGCGCGCGACTGGCGGGTCGAGCGGATTCCCGACCTGCCGGGCCTGCGCGACTGCCGGGTGTATCTGTCACCGTCCGTACGGTCGGCACCCGGCGCCTGACCGGCCGCCCCGGTCGGCCGTGGCGAGCACACGCCACGGCCGACCGGGCGACCCGACGGCTCAGCCCTTCCCGCGGGCCCGCTGGAAGCGGTCCCGGCCCTCGGCCAGTTCCACCAGCGGGTCCGGATAGTCGTACCGGGCCCGTTCGCGCACCGGGAGCTTCCACGGCTCGTGGACGGCCCCGCCCGCCAGCCCGCTCAGCTCGGGCACCCACCGGCGCACGTAACGGCCGTCCGGGTCGTAACGCCTGCCCTGGATCACCGGGTTGAGCACCCGGTTGGGACGCGAGTCCGTGCCGGTACCGGCCATCCACTGCCAGTTGAGCTGGTTGTTCGCGACATCGCCGTCCACCAGCAGCTCCAGGAAGTGGCGCGCGCCGATCCGCCAGTCCACGTACAGCGTCTTGGTGAGGAAGCTCGCGGTCAGCAGCCTGCCCCGGTTGTGCATCCACCCCTCGTGGAGCAGTTGGCGCATGGCGGCGTCCACCACCGGATAGCCGGTACGGCCCGCCTTCCACGCCTCGATCTCCTCACCGGCGGTCTCCGCGGACCGCCAGTGGTCGTGCTTGGTGCGGTAGTCGGCCGACGACGCGTCGGGCCGGGCGGCCAGCACCTGGTGGTGGAAGTCCCGCCAGCACAGCTGCCGCACGAACGCCTCGGCGCCCGTACCGCCCGCCGACCGTGCCCGCTGGACGAGCTCGACGGGGGAGAGGGTGCCGAAGTGCAGATGCGGCGAGAGCCGCGAGGTGACGTCGCCGGCCAGGTCGTCGTGGCCGCTGTCGTACGTCGCGAGCCCGGCGCGCTTCCAGGCCGCGAAGCGTCTGCGGCCGGCGCTCTCGCCTCCCGCGGCGAGCCCCTCCGAGACACCGGAGGTGTCCGCGCGCGCCGGTACGGGGTCGGAGCCGATCCCCGCCGGTACCCGTACCGTCCGGGGCGCGGCGAGCACATCGCGCAGCCGCTCCTGCGACCAGCGGCGGAAGTAGGGGGTGAAGACCGCGAAGTGGTCCGAGCCCGCCGGTGTGACGGCGCCCGGCGGGAGCGCCGTGAGCGTGGCGTCGTGCACGTGCAGCCGGCGGCCGTCGGACTCCAGGGCGGTCCGCAGCCGCTCCTCGCGGCGCTGGGCGTAGCGGCTGACCCCGCCGGCCGCGCGCACCTCCCCGGCGCCCGCCTCGGCGGCCACCTTCCGCACCGTCTCCACCACATCGCCGGTACGTACGACGAGCCGCCCGCCGCGCTCCCGGAGCCCGGCGTCCAGATCGGTCAGACAGTCGGCGAGGAAGGCGCGCCGGTTGGGCGTGGCGAACCCGGCCGACACGATGGCCCGGTCGAGGACGAACAGCGGCACCACCTCGTCGGCGCCGGTGACGGCGGCTCGCAGCGTCGGATTGTCGTGCAGACGCAGGTCGCTGGTGAACAGGACGACCGAGACGGTCATGGAGCCACTTCCCCTCGTACGGGCCACGCGTGCCCGTATCTCTCTCCGGTCAAGGCGTCAGCATGCGGTGCGGGCACCGTCCGCCCGGCCATCGGGTCGGCCGGTTCACCCGAAGAGACGCATCGCTGACGGGTTGTCCGGCATATGGCCCATGATCATGGTCCACTGAGGCGTCATCAGAGCCGCGCCGGGGATCGCGCGTCCGGTCCGCGACCTCGATTCCGCCACCTCAATCCGGACAGGACGGTGCACCCGGCCGTCCGGCACGAGGAGAGGAGACGCGATGTGCGGCAGTGAGACGGGGCCACACCTCCCGGGAGGACGACCGCGGGCCCCGCGGTCGCCCGGGAGCGGCCGATGAGGACACTCGACGGCCCCACCGACCACGTCGTCGTCGTCGGCGCCGGACTCGCCGGGCTCTCCGCCGCCCTGCACCTCCTCGGCGCCGGACGAGCGGTCACCGTGGTCGATCGCGGTACCCGGCCCGGCGGCCGGGCCGGACGTGTCGAACGCGGCGGCTACCACCTCGACACCGGCCCCACCGTCCTGACCATGCCCGGCCTCGTCGAGGACGCCTTCGCCGCCGTCGGCGACACACTCGCCGACCGGCTCGACCTCATCCCCCTGCACCCCGCCTACCGGGCGCGTTTCGCCGACGGCAGCGCGCTCGACGTCCACACCGGCGCCGGCGCGATGGCCGCCGAGGTCGAACGCTTCGCCGGCCCCCGAGAAGCACACGGCTACCGGAGGCTGCGCCACTGGCTGGAGAGGCTGTACGCGGTCCAGGCACGCCGCTTCATCGACGCCAACTTCGACTCGCCCCTCTCCCTCCTCCACCCTGACCTCGTCCGCCTCGCCGCACTCGGCGGCTTCGGCCGGCTCGACGCCCGCATCGGTTCGTTCATCTCGGACGAACGCCTGCGCCGGATCTTCTCCTTCCAGGCCCTGTACGCCGGAGTCCCGCCCGCCAAGGCCCTGGCCGCGTACGCCGTCATCGCCTACATGGACACCGTCGCCGGGGTCTGCTTCCCGCGCGGCGGCATGCACGCGCTGCCGCGCGCCATGGCCGAGGCGGCGGCGGACGCGGGCGCCGACTTCCGGTACGGCCACGACGTCACGCGCCTGGAGCGGTCCGGCGGGGGAGCGGGCGGGGGACCGCGTGGCGGATCCGGCGACCGGATCACCGCCGTCATCACCGGCCACGGCGACGACGAGGTACGCATCCCCTGCGACGCCGTCGTCCTCACACCCGACCTGCCCGTCACCTACCGGCTGCTGGGCCGGCCGCCGCGCCGCCCGGTGCCGCTGCGGTTCTCGCCGTCCGCCGTGATCCTGCACATCGGCACCGACCGCACCTGGCCGGGGCTCGGCCACCACACCATCTCGTTCGGGCACGCCTGGAAGCGCACGTTCCGGGAACTGACGCACACCGGGAGCCTCATGAGCGACCCGTCGCTGCTCATCACCCGTCCCACCGCCACCGACCCCGGCCTCGCCCCGCCCGGCCGCCATCTGCACTACATCCTGGCGCCCTGCCCCAACACCGTTGTCGGGCCCGGCGTCCGGGAGTGGGCGGATCTCGGCCCCCGCTACCGCGACAGCCTCCTCACCGAACTCGAACGCCGCGGACTGGACGGACTCGGCGCCGCCATCGAGGAGGAGTGCCTCGTCACCCCCGCCGACTGGGCCGCCGAAGGACACGCGGCGGGGACCCCGTTCTCCGCCGCCCACACGTTCGCCCAGACCGGCCCCTTCCGGCCGCGCAACCTGGTGCGCGGCACCACGAACGCGGTGCTCGCCGGATGCGGCACCACCCCCGGCGTCGGCGTCCCCACCGTGCTGATCTCCGGAAAGCTCGCCGCCGCCCGCGTCACCGGTCCGGGGACCGGTTCCAGGTCCGCCCTTCACGTACCGAAAGGAGGGCGCGCGTGACCGACCGTGAACTCGACGCCGCCGGTATCGGCGACCCCGAGCTGCGCCTCGCCTACGCCCGCTGCCGCCGGCTCAACGCCCTGCACGGCAAGACGTACTTCCTCGCCACCCGCCTGCTGCCCGTCGAACGGCGCCCCGCCGTCCACGCGCTCTACGGCTTCGCCCGCTGGGCCGACGACATCGTCGACGACCTCGACAGACCCGCCACCCCCGCCGAACGCGCCGGTCAACTGGACGCGCTCCAGGCGCGGCTGGCGGACGGGCTGCTCTCGGGCCACAGCCGTGAACCGGTGATCAGGGCGCTCGCCGACACGGCGCGGACGTACCGGATCGGCCACCCGCTGTTCCGCGACTTCCTGACCTCCATGCGCAGCGACCTCACGGTCACGGACTACGCCACCTACGACGATCTGCGCGGTTACATGCACGGCTCGGCCGCCGTGATCGGCCTCCAGATACTGCCGGTCCTCGGCACGGTCGTCCCGCGCGAGGTGGCCGCCCCGCACGCCGCCGCGCTCGGTGTCGCCTTCCAGCTGACCAACTTCGTCAGGGACGTCGGCGAAGACCTCGACCGCGGCCGGGTCTACCTCCCCGCCGATCTCCTCGCGGCGCACGGGGTCGACCGCGGACTGCTGGAGTGGAGCCGCGCCACCGGCGCGCGGGACCCGCGGATCACCGCCGCGCTGAAGTCCGCCGTCGCGCTGACGCGAGGCGTCTACCGGCGTGCGGCGCCCGGCATCCGGATGCTCGACCCGGTCTCCCGCCCCTGTATCCGCGCGGCTTTCGTGCTGTACGGCGGGATCCTCGACGCCGTCGCCGACGAGGGGTACGCGGTCCTGCACCGCCGCGCCGTCGTACGGCGCCGGCGGCGGGCGGCCGTCGCGGTCGACGGGCTGGTGCGGGTGGCGGCGGCCCGGACCAGAGCCGCCGCGCGCGAGGCGGTGGCATGAGCGCCCGCGACGACGGCACGCGGGGCCGTCCGCCCGGCGCCGGACGGCGCGGACGGTACCCGTTGCGGCTGCGCCGGGGAGCCGTCGACTGGGCGGATCAGCGGCCGAGTTGGCGCGAGGCCCGTCCGGCGCTCATCGCGGGGGCGCTGGAACGGGCGCTCGCCGGACCGTCGGGCAACTGGTACGTGGTCGGCGCCGCCCGCGACGTACGACCTGGCCGCCCGCTCGGACGAACCGTCGCCGGTGTCGAACTGGTCCTGTGGCGGGACGAGTCGGGGCGCCTGGTCGCCGGCCCCGGCGCCTGTCCCCACCTCGGCGCGCCGCTCAAGGACGGCCGGGTGCGCTGCGGCACGCTCATCTGCCACTGGCACGGACTCGCCCTCGACGGCGGGCCGTTCGCCGGCTGGGAGCCCGTACCGGCCCACGACGACGGGGTGTTGGCCTGGGTCCGGCTCGACCGGGTGGGTGGCGAGAGCCCGTCGGACCGGCCGGCCGTGCCGCCCCGGCCCGAGGCGGCCGGGGCGGTGGCCGCCGTCTACACCGGCTTCGGGGTGTGCGAGCCCGAGGACGTGGTGGCCAACCGGCTCGACCCCTGGCACGGCGCCTGGCTGCACCCGTACTCGTTCGTGGATCTCACGGTCCTGTCGACGCCGGGCGAGGATGACTCCGGCGCGGGCGACGGCTTCGCGGTGGACGTGTCCTTCAAGGTCGCCGGGCGGGCCGTGGTGCCCGTCCGCGCGGTGTTCACGGCGCCCGGACCGCGCACGGTCGTCATGCGCATCACCGACGGCGAGGGACGGGGGTCCGTCGTGGAGACCCATGCCACCCCGGTCGGCCACGACGACCGCGGCCGACCGCGGACCGCCGTGGTCGAGGCGGTCGTCGCGGCCTCCGACCGCGCGGGGTTCGCGGTGGCACGGGCCGCGGCCCCCGCGCTGCGCCCCCTGATGCGCGCCGTCGCGGGCCGCCTGTGGCGCGACGACCTCGCCTACGCCGAACGCCGCTGGCACCTGCGGAGCACGGGACGGTTTCCCGGCCAGGGCATGCCCGGAAGCTGAGGGCCGTCCCGTAATCCCCGGCGGGCGCGCGACGACATCCACGGCGCCTCGCCGCGTTGTCGGATCGCCGGAATACGCCCAGTACGAGGACGACCCTCCGCCCTGCGCTGCACCGCATCCGACGCCGCGCGCCGATCCACCGGGGGATTACGGGACAGCCCTCGGCGCCGTCGTTCCGAGGCGCGGGGCCCCTTGTGGTGCGTCGCGAGGAGGAGGACCGGCCTCGTACCGGGCGTACTCGGTCGGTTTACGACAACGCGGTGGACACCTCTCGCCTCTCGGGGCTCTGGGGGAGTGGTGCCGTGCGGGCACCGGGGGGTGTCCTGCTGGTCTTGCCGGGGTCGGGTGGGCACGCTCGCTCGCCCGTGTTGTCGTGGGCCGGCACGGCCCGCCTTGCGATCGCACGCACCGGACCCCCGCTCCCTGATCCGGCCGGATCGACAGGCCACCCCCTCGGCCATGGGCAGCGCCGTACCGTCAGCCGGACTGCCCTTAGGTATCCGTACTCATGTTCCCGTGCCGACCGGTACGGCAGGGTGCTCCTTATGAGCGACCTGCCCACCGCGGCTCCGGCCTTCGACTCCTCCGACCCGTCAGTGAAGCCGCACGCGGGGCGGGGCGCCGACGTGGGGGCCTCGTGCGGGCTCGTCCTCCTTGAGCTGATCGCCGTGGCCGTGATCGTCGTCGTGTGGCCGTTCTTCGATCATTTCGACCTGGATCCCGCCACGGACAGCGAATCGCCGTCCCTCTGGCGCTATCTGCCCGCCCTCGGCGCGGTCGGCGTACTGGCCTTCGCCGCCGCGGTGATCGCCTCCCGTGCCCGGGCCACGGTCACGGCCGTGAGCCAGGGCGCGATGGCCGTCCTCGTCGTCCTCGGCATCTTCGCCGGGGGCGCGCTGCAATCCCACGAGGACGAGAAGAAACAGCCCGTCCCCGCCCCGAGCGGTCCCGTGGGCTGCCGCAGTGGCGGGGACAGCGGCGAGTGCGCGCGCTACGGCGGTTGACCCGTCAGGGGTCGCGCCGGGCCGTCCGTACGAGCGCCCGCAGCCCCGCCGAGCGGCCCCGGTCCGGCACGGTCCACAACGTCTGACCGCGTACGCCCCACCGCTCCAGCAGCGCGTTGGCGGCCAGGAAGCCCGTGGTCGCGGCCCGTTCCATCAGCGCCACCGGAAGATCGGTGCGCACCAGATCGCCCGCCATCACGACGGCCGGGTCGGGTGTGCGTACGGTGGGGCGGTCGCCGTAGCCACCCACCGGGAACAGCGGGCAGTCCGACCGCCACTCGTGGTGCGCGTCCACGATCCCCGCAGACCGCGTCTCCGGATACACCCGGTGCAACTGCTCGATCAGCAGCCGCTGTTGGGCGGGCCGGTCGGCGCCGGGGGCGACGGCGTACGCGTGCAGCTCGACCACCGAACCACCGGTCCCGGCCGCCCACCGCGCCGCCTCGCCCTCCCACCGGTCGAGCACGCTCACATTGTCGAGCCCGCCGAATCCGCTGGTCCCGAGGAAGCCGGGACGGTCGGCGGCCACCGGCCGGTCCAGCCACAGCCGCGACACCAGGAACGGCGGTGCGCCGCGCAGCCGGCCGATCCGGGCCCGCCACCGCTCGTCGCACAACCGGCCCGATCCGGCGACCAGTCGGCGCAGCCCGCCGCTGTCCAGCGCGAGCACCACCGCGTCGTACCGCCGGGGCCGCCCGTCGGCTGTCACCGTGAGACCACCGCCCGGCGCCGGAGCCACCTCCTCGACCGCGCTGCCGGTGCGCAACCCGACCCCGAGCCCGGTGAGACAGGAGCCCAGCGGCTCCCACAGGGCGGCCGGGAACGGCTCGTCCGGCACATCGAACAGCAGACCCTCGCTCGACCCGAGGAAGTAGATGTGGAACATCAACACCAGTTCGGCGGCGGACAGTTCACCCGGGTCGGAGAAGAAACTGCGGGAGAACACCTCGAACGCCAGATGCCGCGCCGCCTCGGGGAAGCGGATCCTGGACAGGAAGTCCTCGGCGCTGATCCCGTCCAGTTCCTCGTACACCCGCGGCACCCGCACATCGAGCAGCGGCAGCGCCGCCCGCGGATCCATCCGGGCCAGATCGCGCCAGCCGAAGGTGGGGCTGAGCGCGACGAAACCCAGGGCGCTCCACGGCGGTGTGCGGGGGACCCGCGCGAAGCTGTCGTACAGCTCCCTGCCGCCGCCGTGGCGCAGCGGATAGTCCGGCAGCCCGGCGAGCATGCCCAGGCCCGGATCGGCACGCCGGAGCAGCCCCCGGAGGTTGTAGTACTGGCGGAAGAAGGCGTGGAACCCCCGGCTCATGGTGGCCGTCGAACCGTCGGCCAGCGTGACGGGCCAGCCCGCCAGGCGCCCGCCGAGACCCGGTTCACGCTCGTACAGCGTGACGCCCGCCCCGCGCTCCGCGAGCCCGGTGGCCGCGGCGAGCCCCGCGATACCGCCCCCGACCACCGCCACGCGCGGCGCGTCGCCACCGCCGAACCGCTCGCGCCCCGGCGCCGGCCAGACCACCCGGGCGCGGCGGTCCCGGCCCCGGCGCGGCGCGGCCCGGCCCGTGCCGTCCGTGAGTACCCCGGCGCTCACCGCGCGTCCCCGCTCCCCGCCACGCGGCGGCCCACGAAGGTGTGCGCGCCACCCGTCTGCCGGCCCGGCATCGGCAGCACCCGGACGGACCCGGACCCGGCCCGCCGCAGCCGGTCACCGAAGGCCGGCGCGGTGTCGAACTCGACCCCGCTGCGCCTCAGACGGCGGCAGAGGTCCGCGCCACCGGCGAGCCGTCTCCCGGGCAGCACGACGCCCTTGCGGACCGCCGTGCGGACCGCGCGGTCCGCGGCGCGCCCGCCGAGCGCGTACTCGTGCCCCCCGATCCGGCCGTCAGGCGCCGGCAGCGACGGTACGAGCGTCAGTGCCCGGTCCGGGTCGGTGGGGTTGCGGAAGGGGCAGGCGGCGAAGGCCCCGTCGAACGGGCCGGTGCCCCCCGCCTCGCCCAGTCGCTCCACGGGCGCGTGGACGAACGAGACGTTCCCCGGCCACGGTTCGCCGGCCGCCCGCTCCGGCATCCCGGCCGGGGCGTCCACGGCGGCGATCTCGGCGTGCGGGGCCGCGGCCGGCGGCGCGCCCGTCGACGCGCCCGTGCCGCATCCCAGGTCGAGCAGGCGCGGTCCGGCGCCACCACGGGGTGGCCGCAGCCGCCGGGCGGAGCGTCCGAGGCGCGCGTGGTATCCGGGGCTGACCGTGGCCGACCGGTCGTGGACGGACGCGGCGCGGTCGAACGCGGCGGACGGTTCGGCGTCGTGCGGGAGCGTCATCCGACGTCCCTTTCTCTCGGTGCCCGGCGGCGCAGCCGGGGCAGTTCGGCGACCGTGCGCAGCATCGGCCCCACCGGGGTGCGCAGGCCGATGGTGAAGTCCTCGTACGGGCGGGTGTCGCCGTCGAGGAAACGGAGCAGCCGCTCCATCGGGACGCGCCGGAACAGCCCCTCGAAGAACGCGGCGCCCTCGACCCGGCCGCTGTCCAGCCCCCGCAGCAGCACCGCGTCCATCGCCCCGGCCCGCGCCGGGTAGGCGGGCGGCGGCTCGGGCACCCGTCCGCCGAAGTACGCGTCGGCGACGGCGCGGGCCTGCCGCTGAACGGCCGCGAAGGTGTAGCCGGTCGACGGGCGGGTGGCGCCGCCCGCGGTCCCGATGCGGAAGACCGAACGGCCCGCGCGGCGCGGGAAACGGCCGTCGGTCATCGGGATGACCCCCCGCTCGGTCGCGGTCACCTCGAAGGGGCCCAGCCCGAGCACCTGTTCGGTGTAGTGCGTGAGTGCCCGCCCGTAGCCCGCGTCGTCCAGCACCGTGCGGGAGAACTCGGTGTACTCGACCAGCGCCTCGTGGGCGGTCGTCGGCAGGACGTACCCGAACGACAGCCCTCGCGGGGGCTGCGGGGTCCGGAAATCCATCAGATCCGCGACCCCCGGATCGAACACCGGCCGCTCGGTCCGGACGAACCAGCCCCGGAAGTGCTGGAGCAGCGTCGTCCGCGCGGGCGGCAGGACACGGGGCGGACGCGAGTCGAACACCCAGCGGGCCCGCAGCCTCAGTTCACCTCCGTCGGCGGCGACGCCCGTCACCTCGGCGCCCGACGCCACATCGTCGATCCTGTCGATGCGGGCCGTCACCCGGCGCGGCGCCCGTGGCCCGTCGAGCCGGTCGCCCACCAGCGCCTCGAAGGAGCGGGACCGCAGCATCTTGTAGCGGAACGGAGCGGGCCGCCCCAGGCTGACGGTCCCGTCCCGTCCCCGTACGCGCAGCGACTCCCACGAGGCGGTCAGCGCGCTGTCGAGGTCGCCCCGAGACGCCTCCCAGAAACACCAGGTGCGCTCCGGCGGCCTCAGCGGACCGGCGGGCGCGTCGATCAGCGTCACCTCGGGCGCCGGCCGGCCGGGGGGAGGGGTGCGGAGCCGGTGCACGAGCGAGAGCCCCGCCGCGCCCGCCCCGACGACGATCACATCCGTCTCGCGCACCACCGCTCCTCGCACCGCCGCCTCCTGACGTTCCCGCGTCAGCATTCCGTATCGGCGGCCGACTCCGGCGCAGGCGGCGCGGGGCGGCGTGCGGTGTCACGAGGAGGCGGGCGGCAACGTCAGGTCGGTGCAGCCGTGTTGTTCCGCCCTGCGCTCGGCGAACGCGGCGAGACCGGCCCTGGCGAACGTGTCCACCGAGTTGTCGACGTACGCGTACTCCGTGGGGTAGACGCGGAACAGGGCTCGTGGACCGTCACCGGGACACCGGGCGGACGCCCAGTAGGAGCCCTTGGCACCGCCCGCGTCGCGCTTGAACGTGCCGGCGTCGGGGTCCTCCGGGCGCAGGCCCCGCGCGAAGGGCCCGAACGCCGCCTCGAACGCGAACAGTTGCTTGGCCTCGGCCTTCGTCTCGCCCAGTACGCACTTTTCCAGAGGCGCGGTCCGGCTCTCCGGGGCGTCCTGGATCCAGTGGACGTACTCCTGGTCGCGCAGCGGGATTCCCGCGCAGGTCCCCTTCGCGGCGAACGGGGACGTTCGCTCCGCCGGGGCGGGCAGCCGCGGTATGCGACCGCCGGGACTCGTCTCGCAGTCCCAGTCGTCGGCCGCGTTGACGGCGGTCGCCGCCACGAGCCCGGCGACCGCGTGGGCACGCTCGGAGTCGCTCGCGTCGTGGGTGTCGTCCAGGCCCCTCGCGTCTCCGTCGTACGCCGTCACGAAGACCGCGCCGGCCTTGTTGCCGCAGGTGAGAACGACCGCCGTGTTGACGAGATCGGTGTAGCCGCGCCAGCCACCGCCGAGCGGGACCGGCGGTGCGTCACCCGCCACCTCGTCGAGCCTGTCGAGGGCGCGCGTCCTGCCGGAGGAGTCGGACGCCGGGTCGGGGACCCGGGCGATGGTGAGGGCGTAGCCCGCGACCGTGCACGAGTCGAAGCCACCCCCGGAGCCCTCCGCGCGGTGGTCCAGCGTCAGCCGCGCCGCGTCCTTCCCGGTGAACCCGGCGGACTCGTCGTACGGGATCAGTCCTTCGCAGAACGACTTCAGGCTCTCCTCGTAACGCCAGCCCTTGCCCGTGTCGCTCACGCGGTACCACCCGTATCCGGCGGCGAACACGAGCACCAGCGAGAGCGCCACGTAGGGGGCCCAACGGCGTATCACCTTCACCCGCCGACCTTATCTCCGCTGTCTCTCCCTGTGCGCCGGGTGTGCCGGGGCCGGTGCCCCGGGGGGTGGCGCACCGGCCCCGGGGCACCGGAGGAGCCGCGGACGCCGGGCCGGTGGGTGTGGGGGGTCCCGGCGCCCGCGACTGGTTCGGCGGTCCTGTCGGATCAGGCGGTCGGCGGCGCCTGATCCCACAAACAGTAGAGAAGGGTCCGGGCCCAGTCGCAGGGCCTCTGGGCCCACTCGCGGGCCCAGAGGACGGAAGGGCCCCGTCCGGGCGGCGCCAGGCGGCGATTCGGGTGCCGCGGGTGTGGGCACGAGGCGGCGGGCGGCGTGGGCCGCGTACCACGTCGGCGCGCAGTACCGTGGAGTACACGAGGGCCGCCGGACGTCCCCCCGGGGAAGTGCCGGGCCCCGGGAACGTCGCAGGTGAAGAGGTGCTCCGTATGGACTCGGATCGTGCTGAGCGTATGACGGCGGCACTGCGCTCACGTGGCGTCATGGCGCACATGGTGCACGCGGGTGTCTACGAGTTCGGTATCCGGGTCGTCCTGGACGACAGGATCGAGGCGCTCTGGGACATGGACGGGGCGGCGGGGCTCGACGCGGAGATCGTCAACGAGGGGGCCCTGATCGGGTTCGTCCCGCATGTGCCCGGCTCGGAGGAGTTCACCGAGGAGCAGCTCGTGAACTGCATCGCCACCACGGACTACGCACTCGACACCCTCCAGCGACCCGCCGACCGTGCGGAGGGGCGGACCGAGCCCGTCCGCCCACCGGACAGGACCCCGCGGGCGACGCCGCCGGCCCTGCGGCGCCAGCGGCGCGCCCACTGGATCAGGCGGGGCGGTCGCTGACGGCGACGGCGGGGGAGCGGACGACGACGGGGCCGTAACCTCCCGGCGTCACTCCCACCCCCGAAGGGGACGTTCCGCCAGACTTGCCGCATGTCGGGCACCCACGGTAAGAAGTCGGCCACCACGAGCACGCGGAGCGCGGCGGTACCGGGCAGCAAGCCCCTTCGCGAACTCGACGCCCAGCAACTGCGGGTGCTGCGCAGTGTGGGACGCGAATGGCGGCGGGTGTCGGCGGAGCCCGGCGTATGGCGCCGGGCCCTGCCGGTCGATCCCGATCTCGGCAGCCTCCCCACACCGGCCCAGATCACGCCGGCCCGCTTCGGGCGGGTCGTCCCGGTCTCCCCCTTCGGCCCCACGGAGGCCGGCACCGCGCCGTCCCCGCCCCCTCCCGCGGGAGTCGGCACGGCGGACGAGGCGCCACCGCCTCCCGTCGCCGAACCCCCTCCCGTCGACCGGCCCCGGGCCGTCTACCGGCTGCGACGCCTGCTCATCGGACCGGCGCTGGCCAGCACCGCCCTCGCCCGCGAACGCATGCGCAAACTGGTCGCCCTGCCCGTCCTGTCCGCCGACGCGCTCTCCTCCGTCGCGTACGGGCCGGAGGCGATGCTCGCCGTCCTGGTCCTCGCGGGCACCGCCGGACTCGGCTACTCGATCCCCATCGCGGCCACCATCGTCTTCCTGATGCTGGCCATCGGCGTCTCGTACCGGCAGACCATCCGCGCCTACCCCCGCGGCGGCGGCTCCTACATCGTCGCCAGCGACAACCTGGGGACCTTCCCGGGGCTCACGGCCGCCGCCGGACTCATGACCGACTACATCCTCACCGTCGCGGTGTCCATCAGCGCCGGCGTCGCCGCCATCACCTCCGCCGTACCGTCACTCGCCTCCTCCAATGTGCTGATCGGCGTCCTGGCCATCCTCGTCCTCCTCGCCTGCAACCTGCGCGGGATCCGCCAGGCCGGCGCGATCTTCGCCGCGCCGACGTACGCCTTCGTCATCGCGATGTTCGCACTCGTCGTCGCCGGACTCGCCGACGCGGCCGGCCGCGGCTTCCACCCGGTGCCCCACCCGCCGGTCAACGCCACCGAAGGGCTCGGCATCCTCCTCGTGATGCGGGCCTTCGCCTCCGGCGCGACGGCCATGACCGGCATCGAGGCCATCTCGAACGCGGTACCGGCGTTCAAGCCCGTCGAGTGGCGCAACGCCCGCACCACACTGAGCTGGATGGTCGGCCTCCTCGTCGTCCTCTTCGCGGGCATCATCGCCCTCGTCCACTTCAGCGGGGTCCTGCCGCGGTCCCAGGAGACGGTGCTGTCCCAGCTCGCGCATCTCAGCTTCGGCTCGGGCCCGATGTACGTCTACACACAGGCTGCCACCGCCGCCGTTCTGCTCCTCGCGGCCAACACCGCCTTCAACGACTTCCCCCGCGTGCTCTCCCTGCTGGCCCGGGACGACCACGCGCCCCGCCTCTTCGCGCGGATGGGCGACCGGCTCGCCTTCAGCAACGGCATCATCCTGCTGTCGGCCGCGGCGGGGCTGGTGTACGTGGCGTTCGACGGCCGCACCGCGGCGCTCATCCCGCTGTACGCGGTCGGCGTCTTCCTCGCCTTCACGCTGTCGCAGGCCGGAATGGTGGTCCACTGGTGGCGTCTGAGGGACCGTCACTGGCGCAAGAGCCTGCTGTTCAACGCCACCGGCAGTCTGCTCTCCGCGCTCGTCCTCATCACGGCCGGTATCACCAAGTTCACCGAAGGCGCCTGGGTCGCGCTCGTCGCGGTCGCGCTGTTCCTCGTCGTCACGACACGCATCCGGCGCCACTACGACACCGTCGCCGCGGCGCTGCGCCTGCAACGGCACGCGATCGAACTCCCGCACCACACCATCACGCCGCACGCCGTCGTCCCGCCCCGGCGCATCGAGGACGTCGACGGTCCGCCGGCCTCGCGGGAGCCCCGGGACCCACGGGCCTTCGACGAGATGGAGCGGGCTGAGGGGGCGGAAGAGGCGGAGGAGGTGCCCGAGGAGATCCGGCACCTCTCCCTCGTACCGATCCAGACGCTCGACCGGGCCGGGATGCGCGCCCTCGCGTACGCCGCCTCGCTCCAGCAGCCCGTCCTCGTCGTCCACGTCAGCACCGGCGTCGCGGAGGCCGAACGCTTCCGCGACCAGTGGCTGTTGTGGGGGGACCACCTGCCGCTCCAGGAACTCGTCTCCCCCTACCGCGCCGTCATCGCGCCCCTCGTCAACTACATCCAGGCCCTGCACCATCAGCGGCCCGACCTCACCCTCACCGTGATCCTCCCGGAGATCGTGGTGAGCCAGCGCCGCTACAGCGCGCTGCACAGCCGCACCGCCCCCCGGCTGCGCAGGGCGCTGCGCCCCCTGCGGAAGGTCGTCGTCACCACGGTCCCGTTCCACGTCTGATATTCGGTTGCCCCACGCGGCGCGGCCGGTTTTCATGGCCGGGAACACGGCGGCAGACGACAAAGGCGGTGTGCACCGGATGGGAACGACCCGGCAGGAACCGATCTCGTGATCGAGGTTGGTTCATCTCGGCGCTGATCTTCGAACAGCGAATCGGCGAGGCGAACTCCCTCGGCGCGAGTCGGACACGAGACCCGGTTGTCCTTCCCCGCGTCACCCGAGGAGTCCTCACAGCATGCCCCGCGACAACATGTCCCGCACCAGGAGATCCGGATCCCGCAACACCTCACGGCGGGCGCGTACGGAAGCGCGCGCCGAGTCCTTCCGGTGTCTCCAGTGCGGGCTCGACGTCCCGATGAGCGCGCCCGGTACCGATCACCGCAACCACTGTCCGCACTGCCTGTGGAGCCGTCATCTCGACGACACCCCCGGCGACCGGCAGGCGGACTGCGGTGCCCGGATGGAACCGCTCGCCATCTCCGTACGCGGCGACGGCGAGTGGGTCCTCGTCCACCGCTGCGCGCACTGCGGAGTGATCCACGCCAACCGTACGGCGGGCGACGACAACGTCCTGCCACTGACCCGGCTGGCCGTGCGCCCACTGGCCCAACCACCGTTCCCCTTCGAACGGTTGAGCGGGCTGTAGCGACAAAGCGCTCACAGACGAAAGGGACACGAGAAAAACCCGGACGACGTGGCCGGCGGCTGTCGGCTACTGTCGTTTGAAGTCCGGTCCGTGAGAGGCGAATTGGCCTCATCGGGGGTTCGGGTCCGGACAGCGGAACTTCATGTACGGCATCTCCCGGTGCGCAGGCCGCGGCTACTTCTCCGACAGAAACCACGCCGCACGCCGTCTTTTCTCGGGGGACTTCAGCATCGGTGCGCCCGGTGCGCAGGTGACGGATACTTCTTATCCAAAAAGAAGGGACCCGGGTTCGAATCCCGGCGGCCCGGCTCCGGCCGGGCCGTGGTGCAGCGGCCCAGCATCCATGTCTCCGCCACCGACTCGGATCTCGGGCGCTCCGATGCTGTTCCGTCTCACCCGTGTCACCGGGAGCGACCGGATCCGGGGTGAGTGCGCCGTTGAGGCTGTTTCTCGTCGGAAAACGCGGGCACGGCCATGTCAGGGAGAGCCGCCCGGCCACCGGCGGGGAGAATCTGACGGCCTCGCGGAGGCGCCCGGACGGGCCGATGGCACGGGGCGGGCTCCTCGCGTACGGACGAACTCAACGGCGCCGGAACCGCAGTGGACCGGCCGGAGGTCAAGGTCACTGATGAGCCGTCAGAAGTGCTTCACCGAGGGGGAGCGGCCGAGGGACGGCCGCGCGCTGCTGGGCGGTGTCACGGTCCCCCTGGTCACGCCCATGGACCGGCCCGGACAACCGTCGGCCCCGGCCGCCGACGCCCTGCTCGTCGCCCTGGCGGAGGCCGGGGTGCACGGCCTCATGCTCTTCGGCAGCACCGGCGAGGGCCCGCTCCTGCCCACCGCGCGGCTGGCCGGCTTCGCGAGCGACGTGACCGCGCGATGGCGTGAACTGACCGACAGCGGCACGGTGTTGGTCAACATCACGGCACCCGGCACCGCCGAGGCGCTGGCGCGGGCGGAGGCGGTCCTGCCCGCCGCACCCGACGCCCTGGTGCTCAGCCCGCCCCTCTACTACCACCACCGGCACGACGAGATCGTCGCCCACTACGCGGCCACGGCCGGACTCGGCATCCCCGTCGTGGCCTACAACGCACCCCGCTACAGCAATCCCCTGACACCCGCCCTGGTCGACGAACTGGTGGACCTGGCACACCTGGTGGGCCTCAAGGACAGCTCGGGCGACCTCGACCTGCTCGGTCACGCCGTCGCCGCCGCCCGCCGCCGCGACGACTTCGCCGTCGGCCAGGGCGACGAAGGACAGGCACTCGACGGGCTGCGGCTCGGCGCCGACGGCGTGGTACCCGGAGTGGCGAATCTGGCGCCTGCACCGGCCGTCGAGCTGTTCCGGGCCCACCGCGAGGGCCGGTACGACGACGCCCGGCGCGCCCAGCTCCTCATCGAGGAGATCCTGGTGCTGCACACGGTGCGGCCGGGCGTGCCGGCGGTGAAGGCCGTGCTGGCCGGGCACGGGCTGTGCCCGCCCCATGTCGCCGCGCCCTTCACACCCTGCTCCGAGGCGGAGCGCCACGCGCTGTTCGCCCTGCTGGCGCCGCTCGACGCGCATCTCCTGCACGCCTGAGCGGTAAGTCCGCCCCTGACCGAGGGCGCACTCAGCCGTCCATGGGCTCGGCGTAGTGCCGGAACTCCGTACGGTCCCTGTGCATGCCCCAGAGCGTCTCGGCGAGCACGGACGGATCCTTGCGGTGATCGCCGGCGGTGATCGCGCCGGGAATGACGAGCTGGGCCGCGTGGACACCCTCGCCGGCCAGGGCGTCGTGCAGCATACGGGCGTAGGCGCTCTCGGCCGCGAACGCGATCGAGGTGCCGGCGCGGTCCGGGTGCGGACGGACGGCGCTGCCGCCGTTGACGAACAGCAGAGTGCCCCGGCCCAGGGAACGCATACCGGGAAGCACCTGGCCGACGGCCGTCATCGGCCCCACGACGGAGAACGCGAGCGGGCCCGCGATGTCGGCCGGTGACGTCTCCAGGACCGGTTTCATGTAGCTCCGGTGCGGGATGGGGCTGTACTGGAGGACCTCGACGGGGCCGAGGGCGGAGGCGGCGGACTCCAGCGCGGCGCGGAGCGAGGCCGGGTCGGTGACGTCGGCGGCGAAACCGCGCGCGTCGACGCCGTCACCGCCCAGCTCGGTGGCGAGGGCGTCCACGTGCTCCTGGGTGCGGGACAGCAGCGCGACGCCGAAGCCTTCGCGCCCGAAGCGCCGCGCCACGGCGCCGCCCAGGCCCGTGCCGGCTCCGACGATGGCGATGGTGGTCATAGGGGGTTTCCTTGTCGTGGGGTGGGCGGGGACGCGAGGGGTCGCCGGGGCGTGGGAATCGCCGCGGTGCCGTGACGCGGTGCCGTAACGGGGTGATTTGACCCGGTGACGTGACCCGGCGTCGTCACCGGGGAACGAGCCGGAGGGTCGCGGCACGGGCGGTGTCGGCCACGATGGGGCGGACGTAGGTGTCGCTGTAGCGGCCGTACTTGCCGTGGTAAGCGGCGTCCAGCCGGTCGTTGAGAGCCGGGTCGGTCTCCTCGACGAAGGTGACGTCCTTGTCCACGCCGCCGGAGCTGATGTGTCCCGCGTGCTGTGCGGTGGCGGCCCGGTACCAGGTCCCGCCGCGCCCGTGGAAGGCGCGCACCAGCAGGTCGTCGCCGTCGCGGACCACCCAGACGGTCGTCGGTTCGCCCGGTGTGTTGTCGCCACGCAGGGGCGAGAGCTCAAGTTCGTCGGCGTTCTCGATCCTGCTCAGTTCGTCCTGCGTCCAGGTGGCCATGGCACGGTCTCCTTCGCGACGGTTCCGGTGTGACGACCGACTCGGCGCCACACTGGCCACCATGACTCCCCTCGCGCGCCGCAACGAGCCGGGGGAGTCCCGCGAGCCACGCAGGGCCGCGCGGAGCCCCCGGGCAGGGCCGTGGCCAGGCGTCGCACCCGGAGCTCGCCGTCCCGCCGTGACTACTCCATCCGTATGACGGAGGGGGCGCCCGCGCGTTCCTGCGCAGGCCGTGGCCGTGCCGTCACAGGCGTGGCCACGGCCTGCCGGCCAGCCGTTCGATGTCGGTGTTGAAGCGCTTCAGATAGGCGGCGAACGCGGCGATGTCCTCCTCCGGCCAGTCGGACATCACCCGGTCCAGCGAGCGCACGATCCCCGCCCGCTCCTTGTCGAGTACGCGCGCGCCCTCGTCCGTGATGCGGAACTTCCGCGCCATGCCACCGTCGGGGTCCGCGATGCGCTCCACCAGCCCCGCGCGCATCGCCGCGGCCGTCTGCCGGTTCAGGGTGGAGGCGTCGAGCCCGAACGCGTCGCTCAGTTCGCCGATCGACATCGGCCCCTGGAGCCGGATACGGCTGAGCAGGATGTAGGCGCTGCGCTCCAGTACGGCGTCCCTGCCGCGACCGCCCCTCTGATTCAAGAACGTGTGGCGGCTGAGGAGCATCTGCTCGTACTCGACCTCGTGCGTGGCCCCGACCATGCCTGTGTCGCCTCCTGCCTCTCGTGCCGGGCCATTGTCGCACCGCGTCCGAACGGCCCGGACGTCGTCGTTCATGAGTATGCAGCATGCATGTAAAGTGCTCGATGCATGCGATATGTATGATGCACACGCTTGTTCCGAATCAGACAGCCCCTAGGAGTCCCGCTTCATGGACGCCCCCAAGCCCACGTCCCGCTCGGGCGGCGTGGTCGCCACGCTGGCGCTCGCCGGCACGACGGCCGCGATCATGCAGACACTGGTCACCCCGCTCCTCGCCGATCTGCCCACGATCCTCAACACCTCCGCCTCGAACGCCACTTGGGTGATCACGACGACGCTCCTGGTGGCGGCCGTCTGCGTGCCGGTCGTGGGCCGGCTGGGCGACCTGCTCGGCAAACGCCGCATGCTTCTCGTCTGCTCCGTGCCGCTGATCGCGGGCTCCGTGGTGTGCGCCCTGTCGTCCTCCGTCCTCCCGATGATCATCGGACGCGGCCTCCAGGGCATGGGGATGGGCATGGTGCCGCTCGGAATCGCCCTGCTGCGTGACGTCGTCCCGACGGAGAAGCTCAGCTCGTCCATCGCCCTGGTCAGCGCCTCCATGGGCATCGGCGGCGGACTCGGCCTGCCGATCGCGGCGGCGGTCGCCCAGTACGCGAACTGGCGCGTCCTCTTCTGGGGTTCCGCCGTGCTCGCCACGGTCATCGCCCTGCTGATCTGGTTCCTGATCCCGACCGTGCCGGCCGGCGCGAAGGGCCAGCGGTTCGACGCGGTCGGTGCGGCCACCCTCGGCGCCGGTCTGGTCGGTCTGCTGCTCGCGATCTCCAAGGGCGGCGACTGGGGCTGGAGTTCGGGCACCACGCTCGGTCTGTTCGTGGCCGCCGTCGTGCTTCTGGTCGGCTGGGGCGCCTGGGAACTCCGTACGACCGACCCGCTGGTCGACCTGCGCACCACGGCCCGCCCCCGGGTCCTGCTCACCAACATCGCGTCGATCTTCGTCGGCTTCGCGATGTACGCGAGCATGCTGGTGATGCCGCAACTGCTCCAGTTCCCCGAGGCCACCGGCTACGGCCTCGGACAGTCGATCCTCGCGTCCGGTCTGTGGATGGCGCCCGGTGGCGTGATGATGATGATCGTCTCCCCGCTCGGCGGCAAGCTCACCAACGCCCACGGCCCGAAACTCACGCTCCTCGGCGGCGTCCTCGTCATCGCCGCGGGCTACGGGCTGTCGCTCGCGCTGATGGGGTCCGCCTGGGGGATCATGCTGGCCATCATGGTGATCAACAGCGGTGTGGGCCTCGCCTACGGCTCGATGCCCGCGCTCATCATGAGTTCCGTACCGCTCTCCGAGACCGCCGCCGCGAACAGCTTCAACGCCCTCATGCGCTCGCTCGGAACCTCCGTCGGTGCCGCGGTCATCGGTGTGGTCCTGTCCCAGATGACGACCGACATCGGCGGCTTCACCATCACCTCCGAGAGCGGATTCCGCACCGGTCTGGTCATCGGCTGCGCCGTCGCGCTGGTCTCCGCCGCGATCGCGGCCGTCATCCCGGCGGTACGGAACACCGCGGGCCTCACGGACCGGACCCCCCTCGTCCCCGAGTCGGAGAAGTCCGCGGTCAAGGCGTGAACGCGCCTGCTCCGGCTGCCGAGTTGGATCCGTCGGCCGGATTCCGGGGCCGATGACCGGGATGGGGCGGAGTTGTGGTTCTCTTGTGTGCCAGCGACTGCGGCCGGTATGGGACCGGAAGCGCGCCTGGCACCAAGAGCCGCTACGGCCCGGCCTGTCGCCATGGCCGGCGACACCAACAAGGGGATCCGCCATGCCGAACGTCACGGTGACGGCCGCCGCCAACACCAGGCGCCACGCCGTCACGTGGACCAACACACCGGTCGCGGCGGTGAGGCGGCGTGGTGACAAGGGGCAGGGCGCGGTCGAGTACGTCGGTGTCATCGTCCTGGTGGCGCTGATCATCGCCGCGATCGTCGGCTCGGACGTCGACAGCACGATCGCCGACGGTCTCACCAACACCGTGGGCGAGATCCTCGGCGAGTGACCGCGTACCCCCTGGAAGCCCGCGCAGGGGGTACGCGGGACGGGCGAAGGGCCGGGGGAGGGGCGTGGGGCGACGGGGTCCCTCACCCCACGGCGAGTGGCTTTCGCCGTCGGCGTGGGGGCATCGTGACGCACGCCGACGCCGCCGACGCCCAGAGCAGCGGGACGGCCATCGCCCAGCGGGCCGAGGCCGCGTACACCAGTGCGGCGGAGGCGGCGCCCGCGGCGAGTGCGACGAGGCGGGCCAGCGAGCCCAGGTCCGCGAGGCCGATGTTCCCGGGACCCGTGGCGCGGGCGACCAGGCGGGTCAGGATGCCGGTGAAGTACGTGCCCGGTCCGCCGGCCGCGCCCGCGCCGGCCAGCGCGGCGGACTGCACCCCCATGGCCACCGCGACCGCGACGAGCACCACGTCGCGCCAGGGCTGTGCGGGCGCCCCGCCGGCCGCCCCCCAGCCGGCGGCGACGCCCGCCAGGAGCAGCACCTCGGCCGCGAGCCAGCCCACCACCGCACGGGGCCAACGGGTCTCCGGCTCCTCCGGCCGCCGCCGGGTGAACGGCGCCACGACCGCGACCCCCGCCACGTAACCCGCCAGCGCCAGCAGTGGCGCGGCCGGTCCGCCCTCGTCGCCGGTGCCCGTGAAGGAGAGTCCCAGCAGCACGAGATTGCCCGTCATCACCCCCGCGAAGACCCGGCCCAGCGCGATGAACGCCAGTACGTCCACCGCACCCGAGGCACCGGCGAACAGAATCAGCGCCGCCCACTGGGCACGCCCTGGACGCACCGCGTCGGTCGGCGACAACCCGGTCACCCCCTCCGCGTCCCCTGTGGCCGCTGTCTGAGGAGGTCACCAATACGGCGCCGGGCCCCGTACCGCACCCCGCCGAGCCGACACCACCGCCGGGCTCACCCGTACGGCGGGCGGACGCAGCTACTCTCCGGGCACCCCTCAGCCGTTCTTGACGTCCTCGGCGCCGCGCCAGATCGTGAGGTCGAGGGTGACGTACGTACTCGCCTCGTCCGCGCCCGACTTGCCGCGGTAGGTCACCACCGCGACATGGCCCGCGTCGCTGCGCAGGCACATCTGCGAGCCGTTGCTGATCTGGTCGAGTTCGATCCTCTCCGCGTAGCGCGTCACCTTGCGGCAGGTCTCCAGCGAGCCCTTCTCCGAGTTGTTCAGCAGGACGAGCTTCCCGTTGGCGGTGCCGATCCGGGTCTCCCCGAGGGCCTCGTAGTTGACGTAGTAGAGATCCGCGTCGCCGTACGCCGAGTCGTCACCCTCGACCGGGCGGGGCGGCTTGTCGGCGAGCATGAGCTCGTACCCGCTCGCCAGGTCGATGCCCTTGTACGTCATTGGCTTCGGGTCCGGCCGCTTCTCCCCGCCCGAGCTCCCGCCGTCGCCCGAACCACTGCCGTCCGAACCGCTGCTGCCCTGGGAGCCGGCCTTGTTGTCCTTCTCGCCGTCCGGCAGGAGGGAGCCGATGACCCCCAGGACCACCAGCGTGCCCACGATCGCCCCGGCGACGATCAGCCCCGTGCGCTTCGGCTTGGGCTGCGCGGGAGGCACGTACGGAGCGTGGATGACCGGCGGCGGCGTGTGGTAGCCGGGCGCGGGGGTGTGGTGCGTCTGGTGGCCGGGCGGCGGCGTCCCGTGCGTCGGATATCCGGGCGGCGGGGTGTGGTGACCCTGCGTGGGGTACGAGTGGTGGCCGGGCAGTTGCGGCGGAGGGCCGGGGACGCCCGGGCCCTGGCCCGGCGCCGCGGGTGTCGCGAACCCCGTCGGCGCGTACGGGTTCACCGTGCCCGGCGCCGGGGGCTGACCGGGCGCCGGATTGTGCGGCGAGAACTGCGTCGGCGTCGGAGCCACGGCGGGCCGCGGCGGCGGGGTCTTCGCCGGTTCGGGCAGCCGCAGCCGCTCGGTGATCGATCCGGCGACCGCCTGCGGCAGCCAGTCCTCGCCCTGGCGCAGCGCGTCGGGCGACAACTCGTGGCACAGCTCGATGATCTCCGTCAGGCTCGGCCGGTCCTCCGGGGCGCGCGTCAGACAGCGCTTCACCAGGGGCAGCAACTCCGCCGGCACCCGGCTGAGATCGGGATCCTCGTGCACGATCCGGTAGAGCACCGCGTGCGAGGACCCCTCGCCGTACGCGGGCGAACCGATCGCCGCGAAGGCCGCGATCTGCCCGAGCGCGAAGATGTCGGTGGCGGGGCTGACCGTACCGGCCGCCGCCTGCTCGGGCGCCATGAACGTCGGCGTGCCCACGCTCACACCGGTGCCGGTCAGCGCCGTGGTGTCGGCCGCCCGCGCGATGCCGAAGTCGATCACGCGAGGGCCGTCGGAGGCGAGGAGCACGTTGGCGGGCTTCAGATCGCGGTGGACGATGCCCGCGCCGTGGATCACATGCAGCGCCTCGGCGACGCCGACGGTCAGCAGCAGCACGCTGCGCAGCGGGAGTCCACCGTGCTGGGCGACCGCGTGCGAGAGTGAGGGCCCCGGCACGTAGGCGGTGGCGAGCCAGGGCTGCGGGCCGTCCGTGTCCGAGTCGATGACCGGCGCGGTGTAGAGGCCCTGCACCCGCTGCGCGGAGTGCACCTCCTGCTTGAACCGCCGCCGGAACTCGGGGTCCTCACTGAACTCGGGCCGGATCACCTTGAGCGCGATGGGCCGGCCGCCCGGCGTGTAGGAGAGATACACCTTGCCCATGCCGCCCGTACCGAGCACGGCGGCCAGACGGTAACCGCCGACGACAGCCGGGTCGCCCTCCCCGAGCGGTTTGAAGAGGTTGGCGGAAGGTGTGCTGGTCATGGTGAGTCATCCCCTGTTTACGGCAGTTCGCTCTCTGCCGAAGCCCCGAAGTCAAGGGGGAGCGTACCGACTTTCCTCCGGCGCCCTCATCCGCCAGGCGCAACAACCCTGCAACAACCCCGGGCCGGGGCGGGCGGGCCGGCGCCCCCGGGCGCATTGCCAGGAGCCCGCGTGTCGCCTACCGTTGCGGCGTGCATCTGGATGTAAGGCTGGTGACGCGCATTCACGTCGACCTTCTGCGGTCGGCCAGCGCGCTGTGTCTCTGACACCCCCCGAGGCGTAGACGCGCGCTCTCCGCGCTCACGCCGATGCCGGCACTTCCTTCTTCTTGACCATCCACCCAAGTCCCACCGGGCTCCGCCGTGTGCCGAACTCCGTGCGCCGAACAGCACGGGCGAGTACGGCGCGGGCCGGTACGGCATGGGCCGACGCCTGCCCTGCCCCGTCGCGCAGCGCGGGGTGGGCGGCGCCCCCGGGCCCACCACTCCAGAAAGGCACGTCTTCTGCCATGGGCTACCGAGCCGCCGACGACCGATACCAGAAACTGCCGTACCGCCGGGCCGGGAACAGCGGTCTCGACCTGCCCGCCCTCTCCCTCGGCCTCTGGCAGAAGTTCGGTGACGACCACCCGTTCGGCACCCAACGCGACATCGTGCTGCACGCGTTCGATCTGGGGATCACCCACTTCGACATCGCCAACCGGTACGGTCCGCCCTTCCGCGCCGCCGAGAAGTTCTTCGGACGGCTCGTCAGGAGCGACCTGGCGCCGTACCGCGACGAGATCCTGATCTCCACCAAGGCCGGCAACCCCGTCGGCGGCAGCCCCTACCTCCGGGGCGGCTCGCGCAAGTCGCTCCTGGCGTCGCTCGACCACAGCCTGCGCGACCTCGGCGTCGAGTACGTCGACGTGTTCTACTCGCACCGCCCGGACCCCACGACTCCGCTGGAGGAGACCGTGGGAGCCCTGGTCAGCGCGGTCGAGCAGGGCAAGGCACTCTACGTCGGTATCTCCAACCACTCGCGCGACCAGGCCCACGAGGCGGCCGAGCTGCTGCGCCGCGCGAACGTCCCGCTGCTGACGCACCAGCCGCGCTACTCCATCTTCGACCGGCGGCCCGAGACCGAGGGCCTGCTCGACATCGCCGCCGAGGACGGCACCGGCCTGATCGTGTACTCCCCGCTGGCGCAGGGCCTGCTCACCGACAAGTACCTGGACGGCACCGTGCCCGCCGACGCCCGCGCCGCGACCAGCGCCTTCCTCTCGCCCGACGACATCAGCGAGGTCTACCGCGAAAGGGCCACCGCCCTGAACGGCCTCGCCGCCAAGCGCGGCCAGTCACTGGCCCAGCTGGCGTTGCAGTGGGTCCTCCGCCGGCCGGAGGTCACCAGCGCGCTCATCGGGGCGAGTTCGACCTGGCAGCTCGACCACAACGTCCGGGCGACGGAGTTCCCGCCGCTGACGGACGAGGAGTTGGCGCTGATCGACGAGTACGGCATCCACGGGACCGGCCTCCGTCCCCCGCGCAGCGCCTGAACTCCCGCCCGCCACGCCCCCGGTCGCATCCGACGCGGCGGGCGCGGCAGCCATGGACCACCCCACCGGGCAGGGCCGCCCTGTCCGGCAGCGAATCGGAGCCCTCACATGAGCCAGGAATTCCTCTGGTACATCCCCAACACGGTCGAGCCCGGCCACCGCGGCGACCACACGGCCGACGGCTGGGGCACACTCGACTTCTCCACCGAGATCGCCCTTGCCGCCGAGGCGCACGGGTGGGGCGGAGCACTCATCGGCACCGGCTGGGGCCGGCCGGACACCTTCACCGTGGCCACGGCACTGGCCGCCCGCACCACCACCTTCCAGCCCCTGGTGGCGATACGGCCCGGCTACTGGCAGCCCGCGCACTTCGCCAGTGCCGCCGCCACACTCGACCGGCTCAGCGGCGGACGCCTGCTGGTCAACATCGTCAGCGGCCTCGACAACGCGGGGGCGTACGGCGACGGGGAGAGCGACCCGGCCCGCCGCTACGACCGCACGCGGGAGTTCCTCCGGCTCGTGCGCCGGCTCTGGACCGAGGAGAACGTCGACTTCCGGGGCGAGTTCTTCGGTGTCGAGGACTCCACGGTGAGCCCGCGACCGTACGGTGCCGAGAACGGCCGGACCCCGAGGCTCTACTTCGGCGGTGCGTCGTCGGCCGCCGAGGCCGTCTCGGCGACCGAGGCCGACGTCCAGCTCTTCTGGGGAGAGCCGCTCGACGGCGTGGCCGAGCGGATCGACCGCCTGAAGAACCTCAGCGAGTCCCTCGGCCGTACACACGCGCCGCTGGAGTTCGGCCTGCGCATCACGACCCTGGTCCGTGACACGACCGAGGAAGCCTGGCGCGACGCCGAGGCGAAGGTGGCCGAACTGGCGGGCTCGCGCGCCGACTCGACGTTCACCCAGCAGCGCCGCCTGGCCGTCGGCCAGCAACGGCTCCACGACCTCGCCGAGCGCGGCGAGGTGCTGGACTCCTGCCTCTACACCGCCCCCGGCCGGGCCGGCGGCGGGGGAGCGGGGACGACCTGGCTGGTCGGCTCCCCGGACGACGTGGCCGCCGCGCTGCGCGCTTACGGCGAACTCGGCATCACGCACTTCGTCCTCTCCGACACCCCCTACGGACCCGAGGTCGCCCGGATCGGGGACCAACTCCTCAGCCGGCTGCGGGAACCGGCCCCCGCCGTACCGGCCGGGGCCGGCGACACCGTGAGCACGCCGGGCTAGGTCGTCTCCTCGGAGTGGCGCCGTCCGCCCGCAGGGCGGGGCCCGCGGCGGCCGGTGCGGTGCCTCGCAGGGCGGAGGACCGGTCTCGTACCGGGCGTACTCGGCCGACTCCGACCACGCGGCGAGGTGCCGCGCCGGGCGTCGCGGGCCGGGCGGGACTTCGAGGACACGACCCAGCCTGAGCGGACGGCGTCGCGGCGAGCGGGTTCGTACGGCGTGAGCGGCGCGGTCCCGTCGCCGCGATCGTCGGCAGGGCGGCGTCGCCAGGGTCATGTGGCACGGGGCGGATCATGAAGGAATCCTCATCCCGGCTTCATCCCGGTGACCGGCCCGGTCGCCAGGATGGGGCCATGGCCTTCTCACCCCGTCTGGCAGCCCTGGCGGCCGTCGTCGCCGTCCCGCTCGGCATCGCCGCCACCAGCTACGCTATGACCGACAGTCCCGAGGCGCCCAAGGTGCCCCCCGGAGTACAGCTCGACAGCTCACCGAGCGACACCCCGAGCGGCAGCCCGGACGGCCGAGGGAGTACGGGTCCCCCGGCGTCGCCCACCGGCACTCCGACGGGCCCGCCCACCGCCTCGCCCGGCGAGACAGCCGGCGACGCCGTCGTACCGGGTCCGTCGGCCGCCGACGGTGACGACGACGATGACGACGACTTCGGTGATGACGGTTGACGTTCCGAGGATCTCCGCCCGGGTGCGGATCCTGCTCTGGCTGCTCGTGGTGATGACCATCGCCCTGGGGGCCGTGGCGGTCACCGTCCGCTCGATCCTCCACCGGGACGTGGAACACCGCATAAGCCAGTTGCTGTCACAGGAGACCGGCGAGTTCGCCAACTTCGTGGAACAGGGCGTCGACCCGGACACCGGCAAGAGCTTCGGCGACCCGCGCAGACTGCTCCAGACCTTCCTGCAACGGCAGTACGCCGACCCCGACGAGGAACTGCTCGGCCTGCCCCGCTCCTCCACCAGCGCCCGCGACGTCATCCGGCAGCGCCGTGACTTCCCCGACCACATCGCCCTGTGGCGCGACGACCGGGCACTGTCCCGCATCATCGACTCCAAGGACTCCTCGGGCACACTGCACCGCTCCCAGGGAGAACTGCGCTGGGCCAAGGTCACCATCCGGCCGCTGGGTGACGCTCCCCCCGGCGCCTTCGTCGTCGCCTTCCACTCCGACCGTGAACGGGCCGTCGCCGACCAGACGTTCTGGACACTGATCGTCCTGTCCGGCATGGCGCTGGTGCTGGTGAGCGGCATCGGCTGGGCCGTCGCCGGCCACATCCTGGCGCCCGTGCGCGTCGTACGGAAAACGGCCGCGGAGCTGACCGAGCGGGATCTCACCCGCCGGATCCCCGTGGCGGGCCGGGACGACATCGCGGCGCTCGCCGAGACGTTCAACGGCATGCTCGACCGGCTGGAGCAGGCGTTCGCCGCGCAGCGCGTGTTCGTGGACGACGCCGGACACGAACTGCGCACCCCCATCACGATCGTGCGCGGCCATCTGGAACTGATGGGTGACGATCCGGCCGACCGCGAGGAGACGATACGGCTGGTCACGGACGAACTCGACCGGATGAGCCGTATCGTCGAGGACCTGCTCCTGCTCGCGAAGGCCGAGCGGCCCGACTTCGTACGGCCGGAACCGGTCCAGCTCGCGGAGCTGACCGCGGACGTCTTCGTCAAGGTGCGGACGCTGGGGGAGCGGGAGTGGCTGCTCGACACCGTCGCCGACCGCGAGGCACCACTGGACCCGCAGCGGATCACCCAGGCGATGGTCCAGCTCGCGCAGAACGCCGTCCAGCACACCGTGCCCGGCCAGCGCATACGCGTCGGCTCACAGGCGCACGGAGACCGGATCGAACTGTACGTCGCCGACAGCGGGCCCGGAATCCCGCCGCGGGACGCCGAGGTGATCTTCGAGAGATTCCGGCGCGGCACGGCCCGCCGGGGCGCCCGCACCAGTGGCGCCGGACTCGGACTCGCCATCGTCAAGGCGATCGCGGAAGGCCACCACGGCCGGGTCGAACTGCGCCGCACCGACGGCGGCGGCGCCACCTTCGTACTCATCCTGGAGACGGGCACATGAATCGCATTCTGATCGCCGAGGACGAGGCGCGCATCGCCTCCTTCGTGGAGAAGGGACTCCGGGCCAACGGCTTCACCACCGTCATCGCCGACGACGGCGACCGCGCACTGCACCACGCCGTCTCCGGCGGATTCGACCTGGTGCTGCTCGACATCGGGCTGCCGGGCCGCGACGGATTCACCGTCCTGCGGGAGATGCGCGAGGCACGCGTCACGCTGCCCGTCATCGTGCTGACGGCCAGGGACTCCGTACGCGACACCGTCGCCGGACTCGAAGGCGGCGCCGACGACTGGATGACGAAACCCTTCCGCTTCGAGGAACTGCTCGCCAGGGTCCGGCTGAGGCTGCGCACCGCGGCGCGCGCGCCGGAGGTCACCATGCTGCGCAGCGGCAGCCTCAGCCTCGACCTGCGGACGCGACGGGCCCGCGCCGGCGAGCGGACGGTGGACCTGACGGCCCGTGAGTTCGTCCTGCTGGAGATGTTCCTGCGCCACCCCGGCCAGGTGCTGTCACGCGAACAGATCCTCTCCCACGTCTGGGGCTACGACTTCGACCCCGGCTCCAACATCGTGGACGTCTACGTCCGCGCCCTGCGCCGGAAACTGGGCGCCGAGCGGCTGGAAACGATCCGCGGCATGGGCTACCGCATGCCCTGAACGGTTCGCGGCTCGCGGTGTTCGCCGGTCGGGTGGGGTGGGGCGCAGATGAAGTGGCCTTCACGCGCGGCTCATTCGGACCTCACGGCCCGGCCGCAGGCTGATCGTCGTGCCCCTCACTCTCCGACAGTCCGCCGGCCTCGGTGCCGTTCTCGGTCTCTGCGTCCTGCTCGTCCTGCCCGGCGGGCTCCTCGATCTCGGCGGCGACGCGCGGCTCACGCTCGTCGTGTTCGTCCTCGCCACGTACACCTGGATCGCCACCCCCGTCGACGACACCTATGTCGCGCTGGGCGCCGGGCTCGCGCTGACGGCCACCGGGGTGATCAGCAGCGAGACGCTCTTCGCCACCCTCGGTGACGAGACGGTGTGGCTGCTGATCTGCGCGTTCGTCCTGGCCGCCGCCGTCACCAAGACCGGACTCGCCGGCCGCGCCGCCGCGTTCCTGGTCGGCGGGGCCGGCCCCGTACGGCAGTTGGTGCATCTGACCACCGCCGGGCTGGTCGTCACCGCCTTCGCCGTGCCCGCGACCTCCGGGCGCGCCGCACTCGCCCTGCCGGTCTTCCTGGCCCTCGCCAAGGCGCTCGCCGGCCGGAGCCGCCTCGTGGTGATGCTGGCCCTCCTCTTCCCGACGGTGATCCTGCTCTCCGCCGTCGCCACGCTGATCGGCGCGGGCGCCCATCTGATCACCGTCGGGGTGCTGTGGGAGCAGACGGGGGAGGAGATCAGCTTCGTCGGCTGGCTGATCCTCGGGCTGCCACTCGCCGTGGTCTCCTCCCATCTGGCCGCCGAACTGGTCCTCCTGACGACGACCCGCCGGGCCGACCGGAAGGGGCCCGTCCGGATCACCGCCGGGCAGATCCAGGAGCACTCGCGGTCCCCGGTGGAAGGGCCCCTCAGCCCGCCGGAGGCACGGTGTGTCCTGCTGCTCGGCACCGTCGTCCTGCTCTGGTGCAGCGAACCGCTGCACGGCGTGTCGCCCGCGCTGGTCGCACTCATCGGCGCCGTGGTCGCCGCGTCGCCGGCGCTGGGCACCGTCGGCCTCAAGGACGGCCTGCGGACGGTGCCCTGGCCACTGCTCCTGTTCATGGCCGCCACCATGGCGATGGGCATTGCGCTCTCCGAATCGGGCGCGGCCGACTGGCTCGTTGGCTGGGTGCCCGGCGGTGAGGCGGTGCCGCCGTGGATGTTCCTCACCGGAGTGGTCGTGATCAGTACGGCGGCCCATCTGGCGCTCCAGTCCCGCTCCGCCAGGTCCTCCGTACTGGTCCCGCTGGTGGTCGCCGCGGCCGTCGCCGCCGGCGTCAACCCGGTCGCCGCCGCGTTCGCCTCCACCGCGGCCGCCGGTTTCTGCCACACACTGCCCGCCTCCGCGAAGCCCGTGGCGCTCTTCGCGGACGTGCCGGGCACACCCACGTACACCCCGCGCGATCTGCTGCGGCTCTCGGCCCTGCTCGCGCCCCTCACCGCGGCCCTCGTGCTGCTCTTCGCCCTCGCCGTCTGGCCACTGCTCGGCGTGCCCGTCCACCTGGAGACCCAGCCATGAGCTACCGCATCGTCATCGCCCCCAGTGGGTTCAAGGAATCGCTCTCCGCGGCTCAGGTGGCCGAGTCCATCGCCGAAGGCGTCCTGCGGGTGATCCCCGACGCCGACATCGACCTGATCCCGCTGGTGGACGGTGGGGAGGGCACGGCGGAGGCCCTCGCCCTCGCCGGTGGCGGCCGGCTGGTGCCGTGCACCGCGACAGGACCGGTCGGGCGGCCCGTCCCCACCCACTTCGCGCTGCTCGGCGAGAACGGCCCCGGCCCCGTCACCGCCGTCGTGGAGATGGCCGCGGTCGCCGGTCTCTCCCTCGTACCCGCCGATCTGCGGGATCCGGGCAGCACCACCACCTACGGCGTGGGCGAGCTGATCCGCGCGGCCCTGGACCGGGGTGCCCGGCGCGTGCTCGTGGGCTGCGGGGACTCCGGCACGTCGGACGGCGGCGCCGGGGCACTCCAGGCACTGGGTGCCCGGCTGACGGACCACCACGGTCGCGAACTCGCGCCGGGCGGCGCGGCGCTCGGCGAGCTGGTCCGCGTCGACACCTCGGCGCTCGACCGGCGCCTCGCCGCCACGGAACTCCTCGTCGCCTGCAACCCCTTCAACGTGCTGTGCGGCGCGCAGGGCGTGGCACGCGTCTTCGGACCGCAGAAGGGCGCGGGCCCGGCCGACGTCGAGGTGCTCTCGGCGGCCCTGGAGCGCTGGGCGGCCGTCCTCACCCGCGATCTGTCGCCCCGGCTCGATCTGCGGACGGCCCCCGGCACCGGCGCCTCCGGCGGACTGGGAGCCGGACTGGCCGCGGTGGGGGCGCGGCTCCTGCCCCGCTTCGAGGTCCTGCTCGACCGCCTCGACCTGGACGCCCGGCTGGCGCGAGCCGATCTGGTCATCACGGCGGAGGGCGCACTGGACCACCAGACCGTACGCGGCAAGATCCCCGCCGAAGTCGCGGGCAGGGCCCACGCGGCGGGAGTCCCGGTGTTCGTCCTGGCGGGCACGATCGGACCGGGCGCGCACCTGGTGCGGGCGATCGGCGTCGACGCGTACAGCGCGATCCTGCCGGCTCCGATGTCGCTGCCCGAGGCCATCGAGGGGAGCAGGGAGATCCTCGCCGACGCCACGGAACGCTCCCTGCGGATCGTGGCGCTGGGGACCCGGCTGGCCGTCCGGGCGGCGTGAGCGGCCCCGGGACGACCGCCCGTGCGGATGGCCCCCGGCCGACCGTGCCGGCGGCGGGCGCCGGCGGTCAGCTTTCCTGAAGCACCCCGAGGACATCGCCGTCCGGGTCGGTGAAGGTCGTCACCAGGCTGTCGCCACCGACGTCGTGCGTGGGCTCCGCCGCCGTGGCACCCGCGGCGGTCACCCCGGCGGGTTCCGCCTCATGTCCGGGGCGTGCCAGTACGCGACCGGAGAGGCCATGTCCTGGCTCGCCACGCGCGTGATGTGCTCGCCCGGACGGCGCGGCTCGAAGGCGCGGTCGCGAGCTACACCCGGCCCCCGGCCGCGCCGCTGACCCTGTACTGCGGTGGCTCCGCCATCCAGGGATTCGTGCCGCAGGCGCTCGTCTCGTTCCTCCGTGCGCATCCGGACGCCGACGTCAGCGACTTCGAAAGCCGCACCCCGCGCACCGTGCGGATGCTCGCCGACGGCGAGGCGGACCTGGGGATCGTCATCGACGACGAGGAGGCCCGCGACAGCGGGCTGACCATGAGCCCCCTCGGCTACGACTCCCTCGTCGTGATCGGCCGGGCCGGCGGGATCCTCGCCGGACGCACCGGGCTGACGTACAGCGAGGTCGCCGAGCACCCGCTCGTCGGGCTCGACCCCGACTCCTCACTGCGGCGCTGGATCGAGAAGAACCTCGGCCCGCACGCCCCGGTGGTGCGCTACCGGACCACGGTCGCCGGTCTCGACACCGTCATCGCCCTCGCCGCCCCCGGAGTGGGGCTCGCCGTCGTACCGCGCCGTGCCGTCGACCCCGGCCCGCCCGGCCCGGCACTCGATGTCTGTGAGCCGCTGGAGCCCTGGTCGCGCCGGCTCCATCTGCTGGCCCGGGGCGTGAAGGCGGGCACCTCACCGACGGGTGCGGCCACGTCCGCGCTCGCCGGACATCTGGGCCGCGCGCCACTCTCCGAACCGGCCGTCCACGGCGATCACGGCGATCATGGCGGCAGGGCCGTGTGGCAGGGCGCCTGACGGGCGGAGTCCGTCAGACGCCCCGGCTCTCAACTGACCATGACGGGCCGGTGGTGGCCGTGCACTTCGTCTGGTCGGCGGCCACGGCGGCGCAGCCGTGGCCCGGGGTGGCCGTGCAACCGGCCGGGGTGAAGACGATGACGTTGCTGTTCATGCCCCACCGGACACGGACAGACCGCCCTTCGTGGACGTGGGAACGGACAGGAGGATCGGATCTTCCGGCCGCCGACGTCTTGGCGGTTCAGGAGATCGTGGCTTCCCGGCGTCAGTTCCGTCAAGGCTTTGAACGTTCCAATCGATGCTTTTAACGCTCCAACCGGCCTTTGCGCACTGATGAATGACGGTTCGTCACAGAATGTCGAGCAAGGTCCGGACGGGCACAGCGGCGGGGCCGCGGAGAGGTTTCTCTCCGCGGCCCCGGCCTCGCCTGTCGCCGTACCAGAAGTTACTAGAAGTAATGCTTGCGCCCGCCGACCGCGCGGCCGGTCGCGCCGAGGATCCACAGGACCGCGCCGGCCACGATGAGTACCCCGCCGACCGTGGTCAGCAGCGAGATGCCGACGAGCATGCCGATGACGAGCAGAATGAGACCGAGGAGAATCATGGCTGTTCCTTAACTGGTGGATGTTTGATGGCGTGCGGACCTCGCCTGCGCGGCGGCGCCGCCCCCTGGCCCGCGGGCTCGTCAGCTCCGGCCGGGTGGCCCGTGAACTCGTCAGTCCGGGCCGGGTGAGATCTGTGGCGGCTGTGTGATCGCCGCCGTGGGTTCCTGTTCGTTCGGTGTTGGTTCGGTGTCGTTCGACCATCGTGTGCCCTGCGATCGGCGACCAATGCATGCTCTGCTCATCCGATATCGAGAGGGCGATATCCTCCGGTCCATGCCGACACCTGACCCTTCGGTCCGTCGTGGCCTCCTCACCGAGCGCATCGCCCGCCAGCTGGAGCACGACATCCGGTCCGGGGACATCGCCGTCGGTACGAAGCTGCCCTCCGAGCGGGAGCTGGCCGCAAGCCGCCCGCCCCGCGCCTTCCAACAGGCCAACCGTTGCCTGAAATGGACGATGCTCGCGCCCGCGCAGCTCTTCGTCGGCGCCATGTTCACCTTTCCGCTGTTCTTCACCCTCAACCTGAGCTTCACCGACGCTTTCGGAGCGGTGAACGCGGGCGAGGAGCACGCCGGCACGGACTGGGGCGGACTGATGGCGGCGGCGACCCTCATCACGGTGCCGGTCGTACTGGCCGCCGTCCTGGGGCAGAAATACCTGGTCGCCGGATTGACGTCCGGCGCCACGAAGGGCTGAGGCCCGTCGTTCGGATCAGGCCCTCCGACCCCCGATCAGTCCATCCCGTCCTCGTACAGCCGTCTCCCGGGCGGCTCGGAAAGAGCGGACACCATGAAGATCGTCGACGCGAAGGTCGTCGTCACCAGCCCCGGCCGGAATTTCGTCACCCTGAAGATCACGACGGACGACGGGCTCACCGGACTCGGCGACGCGACGCTCAACGGCCGGGAGCTCCCGGTCGTGAGCTACCTCCGCGACCACGTCGTCCCCCTCCTCACGGGACTCGACCCGCACAGGATCGAGGACATCTGGCAGTCGCTGTACCGCGGCGCCTACTGGCGGCGCGGCCCGGTCACCATGGCCGCGATCGCCGCGGTCGACGTCGCCCTGTGGGACATCAAGGCGAAGGCCGCCGGGCTGCCCCTCTACCAGCTCCTCGGCGGCGCGAGCAGGGAGCGGGTGGCCACCTACGGGCACGCGAGCGGACGGGATCTGCCGGAGCTGTTCGACTCGATACGCGAGAAGCTGGACCGGGGCTACCCCGCCATCCGCGTCCAGACCGGCGTACCGGGCCTCAGGACCGTCTACGGCGTGGGCGGTTCCGCCGCCGGAGCCGGAGCCGGCGCGGACGCCGCTCCCGCGCATCCGCGTCCGGTCGTCGAGGACTGGGACACCGCCGCGTACCTGCGCCATCTGCCCACCGTCCTCGACGCCGTACGGTCGGAGTTCGGCGCCGAACTGCCCCTGCTGCACGACGCGCACCACCGGCTCACCCCGATCCAGGCGGCCCGGCTCGGCAGGGACCTGGAGCCGTACCGGCTGTTCTGGCTGGAGGACTGCACGCCCGCCGAGAACCAGGAGGCGCTGCGCCTGGTACGCCGGCACACCACGACCCCGCTCGCGGTCGGCGAGGTCTTCAACACGGTGTACGACTACCAGACCCTGGTCACCGAGCAGTTGATCGACTACGTACGCTCCGCGGTCACCCACTTCGGCGGGGTCTCGCCGCTGCGGAAACTCTTCGACTTCGCCGCGCAGTACCAGATCAAGAGCGCCATCCACGGTCCCGAGGACATCTCCCCGGTCGGGATGGCCGCCGCCGTCCACCTCGACCTCGCGGTGCACAACTTCGGCATCCAGGAGTACTCGGGCCACACCCCGCTCACCGACCGGGTGTTCCGCCACGCCTACACCTTCACGGACGGCCATCTGCACCCGGGCGAGGCCCCCGGCATCGGCGTCGAACTCGACGAGGAACTGGCCGCCGCCCATCCGTACGAAGCGGCCTATCTGCCCGTCAACCGTCTCCAGGACGGGACCGTCCACGACTGGTGAGACGGGCTCGTGCGGGGCGGCCGCCCCCCCCGCACGGGCAAGCGGTACCGGTCCGGGGGTCAGTCCGGGCCCGGTACCGGCAGGCCCGGAGTGTGCCGCAGCGCCTCCAGCACGACGCGCACCGCCGCGCGGGGCGGTGAACCGCGGCGGACCGCCGCCGTGATCGTGCGCGTCACGGGACTCGCGAGTTCCCTGGTGGTGACCTGATACCGGTGGTCGACGGCGAGCCCCGGCAGCAGCGCGATCGACAGCCCGGCCTCCACGTGTTGCAGAGTCATCAGGTAGTTGCTGAAGCGGCACACCACCCGCGGCTCGAACCGCGACTGACGGCACAGCCGCAGCGCGAGATTCGCCATGTACGACTGGGGTACGTCGAACGCCCACGGCTCGTCCGCGCAGGCCGCGAGATCCACCGCGCCGCGCCCGGCGGCGGGGTGATCGGGCGGCACGACCAGCAGGACCGGGTCCGTGGCCAGCGGTACGAGATCGAGGTCGGGGCCCAGCGGCAGATCGTCGAAGTTGGTGGTCGTGATGATGACGTCCGCGTCGCCGCCGCGCAGCGCGGGCAGGCTCTCGTGCGGTTCCAGCTGGAGCAACTCGACGTCCAGATGCGGGTGTTCTCCCGCCAGCCGGGTCACCGCCGGTACGGCCATGGTGTGGATCGCGCTCTGGAACGCCCCCAGCCGCACCAGCCCGACCGGTTCCTCGCCGAACCCGCGAAGCTCCGTCTCGACGGTGTCCATGTGGTCGAGGATCGCCCGCGCCCGCCGCGCGAGGATCAGCCCGGCCGGGGTCAACCGCACCCGGCGCCCGGTCCGCTCCAGGAGCCGTGTGCGCGTCTCGGCCTCCAGTACGGAGAGCTGCTGGGAGACGCTCGACGGGCTGAGGTTCGCGGCCTGCGCGACCGCGCGGACGGTGCCCAGCGTGTCGAGCTGGCTCAGCAGGCGCAGCCTCCAGGGATTCATCACGCCGCCATTGTTGTGCGGTTCTGCCGAACAGGAAAGCCGGAATCGTGAGATGGACGTGACGCTCGGCCGCCCCCTACCGTCGAAGGCATGGCTGATCCGATCACCACCCCGCCGTCCGACGACAGCTTCTGGTCCGACGCCGACAGGCACCTCGTCCGCTACGGGGCCGAGTTCACGCGCGAGATCATCGACCGTGCCGCCGGGAGCTTCCTCCACACGGCCGGCGGCCGGAAGATACTCGACTTCACCTCCGGCCAGATGAGCGCGATACTCGGCCACTCGCATCCCGCGATCGTCGCCACCGTCCAGCGGCAGGTCGCGACCCTCGACCACCTCTACAGCGGCATGCTCAGCCGCCCGGTGGTCGATCTCGCCCGCCGGCTGTCCGGCACCCTGCCCGCGCCGCTGGACAAGGCGCTGCTGCTGACGACCGGCGCCGAGTCGAACGAGGCCGCGATCCGGCTCGCCAAGCTGGTCACGGGCGGACACGAGATCGTCTCGTTCGCCCGGTCCTGGCACGGCATGACGCAGGCCGCCGCGTCCGCCACCTACAGCGCGGGGCGCAAGGGCTACGGTCCGGCCGCCCCCGGCAACTTCGCCATCCCCGTGCCGAACCCGTACCGGCCCGACTTCACCACGGCCGACGGATCGCTCGACTGGCGACGCCAGCTGGACTTCGCGTTCGACCTGATCGACGCCCAGTCCACCGGCAGCCTGGCCGCGTGCCTGGTCGAACCGATCCTCAGCTCGGGCGGGGTCATCGAACCGCCGGCCGGCTACTTCGCGGCGCTGCGGGACAAGTGCCGGGAACGCGGCATGCTGCTGATCCTCGACGAGGCGCAGACCGGCCTGTGCCGTACCGGGACGTGGTACGCGTTCGAGCGCGACGGCATCGTCCCCGACATCCTCACGCTCTCCAAGACGCTCGGCGCCGGGCTTCCCCTCGCCGCCGTGATCACCAGCGCCGAGATCGAGCAGGAGGCGTACGAACGCGGGTTCCTGTTCTTCACCACGCATGCCGCCGACCCGCTGGTCGCCGCGGTGGGCAACACCGTCCTGGACGTCCTGACCGAGGACGGACTCGACGAACGCGCTCGGTCGCTCGGCGAGTTCCTCCGCAAGGGCCTGACGGACATCGCCGGCCGCCATGCCGTCGTCGGCGACATCCGGGGCCGGGGCCTGCTGGCCGGGCTCGAACTCGTCGCCGACGACGGGACGGGGCGCAGCCCGGACGAACTCGGCGCACGCGTCACCCGCCGCTGCCTCGAACTCGGCCTGCACATGAACATCGTCCAGCTCCCCGGCATGGGCGGGGTCTTCCGGATCGCACCGCCGCTGACCGCCACCGAGGACGAGCTCTCGCTCGGCCTGGAGATCCTGGACCGGGCGATCGGCGAGACCGCCGCCCACTAGGTCGTGGCCCGGCGGGGCGGCGGGTCAGATGTGCGAGGTGGTGTCGTCCCGGTGCGTCACACCGGGACGGGTGTCCAGGGACCACATGTGGGTGCACAGCGGGCACTGGAGGTGGACCACCGGGCCGTTGTTGGAGATCAGATAACGCCAGTGCCGATCGCAGTTGCGGCGGTCGGCGCAGGTGCCGCAGGAGCGGGCGTTGTCGCAGACGGGGCACGGCAGCCAGGCGCGGCGGGAGGGGTCCGCCTGCGGATCAATGGGCTGCCGCACGGCCCGGCTCCTCACCCGGCAGCACGCCGGCCTCCACCAGCATGTCGTAGACGCGCCGCTGCTCGTCGTCCAGTCCGGAGTACAGGAGCGCGTACGCCTCGTCCTCGCCCTGGAGCGCGGCCCGGGGGTCCCAGTGGGGGCCGAGGGCGGTCACGACCTCGGCCCGCCGCCGGGCCTCGTCGAAGGTGAGGTCGATCGAGAAGGGGGTCAGATCGCCGGTGCTGTCGTGGTTCATAGCGTGACTTCCGATGCGTTGACGGAACACCTCCAGCTCTACCAGGCGACCACGGTGTCAGGGAAGGGTCACCTAAGTTGCCCCGGAGTCCACGCGTACCGGACCCGGCGGGGGCCGTAGCCGGATCGGCTTCCGGGGGTGGGCCGTTGACCGCGACGGCCCGCTCACGGCGGTCACGTCCGCCACCCGTCCTGTGACGGACTTCATGGCGGACCGGCCGGTGGAGCCCGCTACCCGTCACCCGATGTGTCGGTGCTGTGTCCGCGCGCTGTTTGGGGGCAACCGGAGGGTGAACCCGATGGACGGGCTCGAAAACGGAGGGTGATCTCGATGTCCATGCCTCACTACCCCGACCAGGGCGCCGACGGCGCGACGCCGTACACGGCGCCCGAGCCGGCGCCCGCACGGAGCAATGGCATGGCGGTGGCCGCGCTGGTGCTGGGCATCATCGCCTGCCTCCTCTTCTGGACGATAGTCGGCGGAATCGTGCTGGGCCTGCTGGCCGTGGTGCTCGGCATCATGGGTGTCCGCCGGGCCCGCGGCGGACGCGCGCCGCACCGGACGATGGCGATCGTCGGCGCGGTGCTGGGCGCGCTGGGGCTCGTCGTCTCGACGGTGCTCGTCATCGTCGGCGTCTCGCTGCTGAACTCCGAGGAGTTCGAGAACTTCGACGACTGCATGCGCAGCGCCGACAGCCAGAGCGAGAAGGACCAGTGCGCGGAGGACTTCTCCAAGGACGTCGAGGGCTGACGAACCGTCAGACATGAGCCTGTGACGGGTGATTGAACTACGGGAGCGGGGGGGGGGGGGGGGGGGGGGGGGGGGGGGGGGGGGGGGGGGGGGGGGGGGGGGGGGGGGGGGGGGGGGGGGGGGGGGGGGGGGGGGGGG